>QHXL01000679.1:2489-5159 GCA_003222935.1 Acidobacteriota bacterium | reverse complement strand
GCGCAAAGCGTCGCGCCGCTTCGGCGATGTCTTCCTCTTTTCCATCAACCGCCGCGTGCGCGCCCAGCCGCAAGGCCAGCTTGACTCCGTCCTGGCCAGACGCCGACGCAAACACACGTGCATGACGCAATCGCGCAAACTGAATCGCGATCGTGCCGACCCCGCCTGACGCGCCGTGAATCAGGATGTGTTCGTCTCTTTTTAACTGAAGCGCATCATCGATGCCTTGTAGTGCCGTGAGGCCGCTGATCGGCATCGCGCCCGCGTGGACCAGATCGAGTTTCTTCGGAATGAGCGCCACTTTCTCTGACGGAACTGCAACGTACTCCGCATAGAAACCTCCCTTGGGATTGTTCCAACTGTAGGCGTACACGTGGTCGCCGATTTTGAAACGATGTTCGCGTGAGCCGAGCGATGCGACTATGCCCGATCCTTCATATCCCAAAACGTACGGAAACTTGATCGTGCCGCCGGGTGACCAGCCGCCGCGAATATCAGCGTCCCATGATCCCACGCCGGCAGTGTCGATCCGAATCAGCACCTCACCCGCAGCCGGTAAAGGAACCTGGAGCGTGTGCAACTTCAAGACCTCCGGACCGCCGAACTCATCGATCGCCGCAGCGCGCATAGTTGTTGGAATCGTAGGCATCTGTCGGAATTCCCATGGCTACAATGGATACTGAACCGGTTCGTGCTGCACTGAGATCCAGTGAACAGTGGTGAACTCTTCTATGGACCATTGTCCGTTGTAACGGCCCAGACCGCTGTTCTTCTCGCCGCCAAACGGGCAGTTTGGCAGGTCGTTTACCGGTGAATCGTTCACGTGCGTCATTCCTGCTTCCAGTCGGAGTGCGAAACGATTACCACGCTCGAGGTCGCGAGTCCAAACGGCACTCGACAAGCCGTACGTCGTATCGTTCGCCACTGCTAGTGCCTCATCCTCATCACGGACCTTGATGATCGAGACCACTGGTCCAAACAACTCCTCCTGCGCGATCGACATTTGATTCGTGGCGTTTACGAAAACGTGCGGCGGTAATACGAGTCCTTCGGGCTCGCCGCCAATCACTTCCTTCGCGCCTTCAGAACGTGCCTTCGCGATGTGTTCCACCAGTTTTTGTAACTGCTCCTTGCTAATGAGTGGGCCGACAATCGTGTCGTTGTCATTAGGATTTCCGTATTTCAACTGGCGCACCCGCTCGGTGAACAGCTCGACAAATTCATCGTGCACCTTGGCGTCCACGATGATCCGGTTGATAGCCATGCAGATCTGACCCTGATGCAAAAACTTTCCGAAGACGGCGGAATTTACGGCCAGACCTACGTCGGCGTCGTCTAGCACGATGAGTGGACTGTTGCCGCCGAGCTCAAGCACCACGCGCTTCAGTGTCCGCCCTTCTGCGGCGGTTTGCATGATGTGACGCCCGACTTCAGTTGAGCCGGTGAACGAGAGCACGCGCGGGGTTGGCGCCAATCACGCTGCCCTGACCAATGACGACGTTGAGAACGCCCGCCGGAAGTCCGGCTTCTTCGTAGATTTTGCCCAGTAGTAATCCACCCGTGACTGGCGTATCAGACGCCGGCTTGATTACAACGGTATTCCCGAGCGCAATTGCAGGCGCGATAGAGCGGCTGCTCAGATGAAAAGGAAAATTCCACGGACTGATCATGCCGACGACGCCGACGGGTTGACGGTAGACGCGATTCTCCTTGCCGGGGATATCACACGGCATGATGGGACCCTCAATCCGCGAAGGAAACGTTGCCGCTTCGAGTGTGATTCCGTGTGCGTATTGCCACTCGACATTGGCTTTGATTCGAGTGCTGCCAGACTCCCGTATCAGCCAGCCGACAATCTCTTCACGTCGTCTTTCCATGATGTCGGCGGCGCGCCGGAGAATTTTGGACCGGTCTGCCGGCAACATGCGACACCAGTTCGGCTGAGCATGTCTCGCGGCATCAAACGCTTCGTTCAGGTCACCTTCGTTGGCGAGATGAATGCGAACCAACACTTCGTTTGTATAAGGATTGGTATTCTCGTAAGCCTGATCGCTGCTGCCGTGACGCCACTTGCCGTTAAGGAATATGTTTTCGAAACCGTCGAAGGGCTTTTTGGAGATCGCCTGTTGGGCTGTTGATGATGCTGTGGCCATGAAGACCGTCGTGGCAAGCAACGTGCCTTCTATTGAATGGCAAAAACGAGGTGTAAAGCAGATTCGGATCGTTACCGGGTCAGACCACCCAACCGAATGGGCGAAAGCACCCAAGAATCATGAGAGGTGAGAAACATGCGGGAAGCGACACAACTTGATCAAGCGCCGAGAGTGAGAACCACCCTGTTGCCTTCGGGGCGCCCAATTCCTGTTCTTGATCAGGGAACATGGGGAATAGGCGAAGATGCTTCGCGACGCAAGTCCGAGATCGCGGCACTGCGGTTGGGTTTAGATCTCGGCATGAACCTCATCGACACCGCCGAGATGTATGGTGACGGTGGTGCGGAAGAGATCGTTGGTGAGGCGATTGCCGAACATCGCGATGATGTGTTTGTGGTCAGCAAAGTTTATCCGCACAACGGTACTCGAAGCGGGGCAATTAAGGCCTGTGAGCGAAGTTTGCGGCGCCTAAAGACAGACTACATCGATCTCTATCTCTTGCACTGGCGCGGCGACG
>QHXL01000679.1:1715-2428 GCA_003222935.1 Acidobacteriota bacterium | reverse complement strand
GAGAAGCAGGAAAGATCCTCGAGCACGGCGTGAGCAACTTTGATGTCGCAGACATGGACGAGTGGGTTGCTCTGCCGGGCGGTGATGAGGTCGCTACCAATCAGGTGTTGTACAACCTGATGCACCGCGGCATCGAGTGGGACTTGATCCCATGGAGTCGCGAGCGGCAAATTCCAATCATGGCATATTCTCCGGTGGCGCATGAAACGGACGAGCAGAAGCGCATGTTCACGGATCCCACTATCAAGTCAATCGCCACCGAACACGACGCCACGCCGGCTCAGATCGCACTGGCCTGGGTGCTTCGCGAGCCGGACCTAATCGCAATTCCCAAAGCCAGCCGGCCGGAACACATTCGCCAGAATCGCGCTGTGCTCGATATCAAGCTTACCGACGACGATCTCGAAAAACTGGACAAGACTTTCCCACCTCCAAAACAAAAGATACCGCTCGAAATGCTCTGATCGGGTTCGTCATTTTGCGTTCGCGGACCGTGTCGCTCGGTTAATGCTGTCCGAGCATTCCAATGCGGTGACTTGGCGTATTTAGGATAAGAGATGCTAGGAAGCTTGAAGGACTTACCAATCGTCGTCGAGTTAGTCCTGATCGGGTTTCAGGTGCTGGTTTGGGTCACCCTAATCGGATTGGCCATCTTCGGTTTCAACTGGATTCACCTCGACGCTTTGAAACAATGGAGCGGCGAGTTATCCGTC
>QHXL01000679.1:412-1488 GCA_003222935.1 Acidobacteriota bacterium | reverse complement strand
CGATCGACCGTAATCAATCTGGCGTTGATCTCAATCTCGGCTCTGATGTTTTTTCTGATACGGTTGGATTTTTCGATGCGACTGTTTATTTCTTTTTTGGTGCTTTCGATCCTGTTCGTCGGTTTCTCGTTATTTACGGGAAAACGCTCCGCCGAGACTATTTGCTTTGATCTGCATCATGCATTCAAAGCGATCGATCCGGAGAGGGCTGCGGATCTGGAAGAACGAAAGCAGTCTGGCGAAAAGAATATAGAGGCATTCCTATTGGGAGTTTTCACCCGACTGCGGCAGGGTTAATTCAGCCATTCTTCAAGTCTCGACAGGCACGCAGTCGCATTCTTATACCATTCACAACGGAACATTAGTTGCCCAAGTTCCAAACACACAGTTCGCGGCTACTGGGACGGCCGTCTCGCTTTTCGAAAAAAAAAGATCAACGACGGAAGGAAGGTTGTTATGGCAGTAACGAGTGCATCGGCAAAAGCGCCTGTACGGAGTGACGACGAGATTCGTAACAGCGTGCTTATAGAACTCAAATGGGATCCAAAAGTAACCTCTGACGACATCGGCGTTGCCGTGAAAGACGGAGTGGTCACACTTACTGGATTCGTTCCAAGCTATTGGGAGAAGGACGCAGCACAGAAGGCTGCGAAAAGAGTTTACGGAGTGAAGGCTGTGGCGAATGACCTCGAAGTCAAACTGCTTTCGACTCGGACAGACCCGGAAATCGCAAGAGACGTAGTGAAAGAGTTGGAAAGTCACATCAGTATTCCGGCGAATAACATCAAGGCGACAGTACGAAGCGGCTGGGTAACCCTTGAGGGCAACGTTGATTGGCAATATCAAAAACTTCTGGCGGAGTCGGCGGTTAAGAAAATCAGAGGCGTTATCGGTGTGACGAACAACATTGAGGTAAAACCGGTAGTGTCGCCAACCGACATCAAGTCAAAGATTGAGGAAGCACTACGACGCAGCGCAGAACTCGACGCGCGTCGCATTACGGTGGAGACCGATGGTGGAACCGTAAAGCTCTATGGCAGCGTGCGCGCCTGGCCTGAACGAGAGGAAGCTGAAAG
>QHXL01000679.1:0-310 GCA_003222935.1 Acidobacteriota bacterium | reverse complement strand
GGTGATCTACACCAACCTCTTGGACCAAGTCGTCAGAATTATGCCGATCCCCTTGTGTTGATCGTCGAAGATCACGATGACACTCGCGAAATGCTCAAAACCCTTTTAGGCATGGTTGGGTGTCACGTGATCGAGGCTGAGGACGGCGAACGAGCTCTGAATGTGGCAGAAAAGGCACGTCCCGATCTAATCCTGCTCGACATGAAAATACCCCGCCTCGACGGCCTGACAGTGACTCGCCTTATCCGTTCCCATCCAAATCTGCATGAGGTGCCGATTGTGGCGGTTACCGGAAATGTCACACCACAAT
>QHXL01000003.1 GCA_003222935.1 Acidobacteriota bacterium | reverse complement strand
TTCGGTTAGCGCTACGTTTCTATCATCTTCATAATCGCTGCCACTTATGTACTCCAACCCAAAATCCGAGCTAACCGGAATTTGGAGTGGCTTCAGGCAACGGTCACACTCAACTTGCGCCAAAGAATCGACGTGTCCATCGATGAAAACCTCAGGGCCTGCCTGACGAATCTTGCCCGAGATCGAGGTCGCGCCACATAGCTTTACTCGCTCGTCGCCCAGGTCGAGTTCTGCGGGCTGGTAGGCTTTTTCAAAATCCCCTCTGCCGCCTTCTAGATTTGCCAGTTCAATCCGCATCACCAGTCCCCACAGTGTCGAATCTTAGATTCTGGCACTATGTGCGCAAAAGGGCATTATAGCGAGGAGAAACGGTCTGTCAACGCGGGGAACTGGACTCGGGATCTGTTAAGACGGGCGCGAAGGGCTTTACAGCAAAGGAGTTGGCCTATTTTAGCGAGTCAGTGGCACCCACCAGGTCCGCTCAATTGCCGTCAGATTGAACACCGGTGAAAGCGTGCAGGGCATCCTCCCGGAGCGCACTCTGAAGCCGGCGATCCATCCCTGTGAGCAACCGGCTCGTCTCCAGTCCTGCGTTGAGTTTCTGTTTTAGAAGACGCTGTTTCACCGGCGATTTCCTGGATTTGGTTCGTCGCGGTTTTTCCGAACCTGCATGAGCCAAGGCTTTTTTGGCCAATTCTGTTTGCCCGGCTCGTTCATAAATCATCGCCAGCAAATGAAAGGCTTCGACATAGTTTTCGTCCATTTTTACTGCCTTACGCAGATGCCGGCCGGCTAATTGATCTCTATCGAGCCTGTAATAAAGTGACGCAAGGACGAAATGCGCTTCGGGTGAAGGTCGGGCGCCCAGCGCGCGCTTGAATTCAGCTAGTGCCTTGCGTGAATTGTTCTCCGCCAGGTAGAGCCAACCGAGACCATAATGACCCGAAAAACAGGAGCCACCGCGTTTAATTGCACTCGCCAGGAGTTCCTTTGCTGTCTCGGAATCACCGTTGTCCGCACACGTCAGACCAAGCAATAGCACAATCCGAACATCCTCGGGTGAAGCGTCGCGTGCCCGGATCAGATAACCTTGGGCTACCCCAGTTTTGCCGGTTCTAAAAAAATGCTCGCCAATAAACAAGCTTAGAGCCGCGTTAGCCACGTTCAATTCGGCGGCGCGCTGCAATTTCTCCATGCCGGTCGCAACTTGATCCTTTTCGATCAAGTGAAACGCATTATCGATCAGGTCCTCAAAGGCTCTGCGATTACCGCCGGAATACTCAGCGAGGATCTTGAGCCGCATTTCTTCGCGATGTGAACTGCGTTGCTGTTCATTCGCGTCTTTGTCACATCGATCGCTCCAAAGTCGTTCGAGTCGAGACGGTTCGACAAGTCCGTCCTCACTCAAAATCGAAATCAAAGTCTTAACCAGCGATCGATCGAAATACGAGTTCTGCGCCTGGCGTAATAGAAGGTCGAGACTACGCTCTAAACGTTCAGTTAATCGCGTGAGTCGATTCTCAACCGCAGAAATACGTTCAAGCAGGTGTTCGTCTGTTGGAATGCTTTGCTCAGTCAGGTCGAAACGGGCAGACGGTGTTTCAACGATAAGCATCAGTCTGGTCCCACAACGGGTACAGAACTCCTGACCGAGTGGATTACCAGCCAGGCACTTCTGACAATAATGAGAAATCGTAGTTGGCATGCCGCAGAAATCAGTATTCGTAAAACCCTCGGCCACTCTTTCGACCGAGCCAGCCTGCGTCAACATACTTCTTCAGTAATGGACAAGGGCGATATTTCGGGTCACCGAGCCCTTCGTATAACACATTCATGATTGCAAGGCATACATCTAAACCGATGAAATCGGCTAAGGTGAGTGGCCCCATCGGATGGTTCATGCCGAGTTTCATGATCCCATCGATACTTTCTCGAGTGGCAACACCTTCGTAAAGAGTAAAGATTGCTTCGTTGATCATCGGCATCAAAACACGATTCGAAACAAAACCGGGTGAGTCGTTACAGTCGAGTGCAGTCTTTCCCAGGTTTTCCGAAAGCGTTCGCACCTTGTCATATGTTTCATCGGAAGTCGCAAGACCACGAATCACTTCAACCAGCTTCATCACAGGTACTGGATTCATGAAGTGCATGCCGATCACTTTGTCAGGTCGTGAGGTTGCTGCTCCAAGTTTGGTAATTGAAATCGACGAGGTATTCGAAGCAAGGATGGTAGCAGGCGAAGTGATCTGATCAAGCTCACGAAACAGGTTTGTCTTTATCGACGCGTCTTCAGTGATCGCTTCGACAACAAGAGTCGCGTTACTTAACGAAGCCAATTCGGTTGTTGAATTAACTCGACCGATGATCGCTTGCTTCTCTGCAGACGAAAGTCGTTCTTTATCGACGTCACGTTGCAGACTCTTATCAATAGCCGAAAGCCCGCGTTGCAAGAACTCGTCGCGCACATCACGCAGGACGACGTCGTAACCGGCGCGCGCCGCAACCTGGGCAATACCGTTACCCATGGTTCCGGCGCCCACTACACCAATCAGTTCACTCACTAGTTTTTAGCTCCTGAAGTCTTAGCGCCAATCGGGCGGGGTGGTTGGTGGAATATACTGTTGCTCGCGCTGTGACGGTCCTATTCCGCTTTGCCAGTTGGTTGTGTGCGGCTGGAGAGATGCTTGCGGTCGATCGTAAAGAAACTTTCCGGGTTCACTGAACAAGAACCAAAATGTGTAGGTACAAACCGCAGTGCCGATCGGAAAGTTCATAGCAGCGGTTACGCCTCCAACAATCGAAGCCGTTCGCGCCCAGCGCTTTCGCTTCAACAAACCATAGCCGGCTACAAACGAGGGCACGGTCATTAGCCCGTAAAGCCCTCCCATAAAGATAGACAGAAACACAATTAAAGCCACGGGAGGCGCCCCTGGACCCGTTGCCAGTAGTCCAATGAATAGGCCCAACATCGTTAACGTTAGAAGGCACATCAGAGTACCGTGTACCAAATGTGATATACCCAGATATTTATTGTGTTCTTGAGGAGTCAAAGTATTTCTCCAATATCAACCAGCTAATTCTATCGCTCGACCGCCATGGCAACGGCATTGCCGCCACCCAGACATAGCGAAACAATACCACGACGAGCGTTACGCCTCTTCATCTCAAACAAGATCGTCGTTAACAAACGGGATCCTGATTGCCCGATTGCATGACCCAACGCTACGGCGCCGCCATTGACATTCACCTTTTCAAGGTCCAAACCCAGTTCACGGGTAACTGCAATCGCTGCCACGGAGAAGGCTTCATTAACTTCAATTAAATCCACTTCACTTCCGGACCAACCTGTCTTTTTTAGCAGTTTCCTCACCGCTTCAACCGGCGCCATCATAACCATCTTCGGCTCAACACCTGAGGTGGCCTGGGCGACGATTCGGGCCATCGGTTCAACGCCAAGTGCCTTCGCTCGAGCCAGCGAAGTTACAACTACAGCAGAAGCGCCGTCGTTAACGCTCGGTGCGTTTCCAGCTGTCACTGTGCCATCGCTCTTAAATGCCGGTTTCAATTTGGACAACGTTTCCGGCGAAGTGTCTTCACGTACTGTCTCATCTTCCGAGAATAGAACTGGCGAGCCTTTTCGTTGTGGAATCTCAACCGGAACAATTTCATCGACAAACTTTCCTGCCTTAATTGCAGCAGCAGCTTTGCGGTGAGAATTTGTGGCGTACTCGTCCTGTTCGGTCCTGCCGATCGAGTATACCTCAGCAACGACCTCGCCGGTGCAACCCATGTGATAGTTTTCGAAGGCGCACCATAGACCATCATGGATCATTGAATCGAGTAGTTCACCGTTTCCCAATCTGTAACCCTCGCGAGCTTTAGAAAGGAGATAGGGAGCGTTGCTCATCGATTCCATTCCACCGGCTACAACAATTTCAGTGTCGCCGAGTTGAACTCCCTGGGCTGCCATCATCACTGCTTTGAGTCCCGATCCACAGACTTTGTTCACTGTGACTGCCGAGACCGTGCCTGGCAAACCACCACCCAGTGCGGCTTGCCGCGCAGGATTCTGGCCCAGGCCTGCCTGAATCACGCAGCCCATGATCACTTCATCAACATCTTCTGGTCGAACACCTGCTCGCTTGACTGCTTCGCGCACAACTATCGAGCCAAGTTGTGGAGCTGAGAACCCTTTGAGTGAGCCCAGGAATTTACCGACTGGAGTACGAGTCGCACTTATAATAACGGGAACATGTAATTCGGACATTTAAACCCTCGTAAAATAGTGAATGGTTAATCGTAAATCGTAAATAGCCGAAGCAATGGTAATTGCTGGAGTCCAATTAGCAAAATGTCCGATAAGAATGTCCGATATGCTTCAGCTTGTCGTGATTCCCGGTTACAGCGAAGATGGCACTCAATCAAATCACGACAAGCTGAAGCATATCGGACATTCTTATCGGACATTCGCCATGTGTAATGAGCATTTGCTAGACTCCGCCTGCAATAAGACTCTAAATATCACTAAAGAAAATATTGATTAAGCATGCAAGCACTGATTCTCGCGGGCGGTAAAGGAACGCGCCTTCGCCCACTCACAGTCTACACTCCGAAACCGATCGTCCCGATTTGCAACCGACCATTCCTGCTCTATCAGATCGACACCCTTCGTCGCGCCGGCATCACGGATATCTCGCTTTCACTTTCATATCAGCCCAACAAGATCGAACAGCTGCTTGGTGACGGCACGGAGTTCGGAGTCAAGCTCAAGTACACGGTCGAACCGCAACCGATGGGAACGGCCGGGGCCTACAAATTTGCCGAAGATTTAATTCGCGAACCGACGGTTGTTTTCAATGGCGACATCCTTACCGATCTCGATTTGAAAGCAGTTATTCGAGAACACAACGAACGAAAGGCTTCAGCAACAGTGGTCCTGACTCCGGTTGAGAATCCGCAGAGTTACGGATTGGTTGAGACTGAGAGTGATGGCCGAATCAGGCGCTTCCTCGAAAAGCCCAAGGCCGACGAAATAACTTGCAATACAATAAATGCCGGCACGTACATCCTGGAACCCAAAATTCTCGACTTCATTCCTGCCGGAGAAAACTACTCGTTTGAGTATGGTCTATTCCCCGACTTGCTAAAGCGCCAGGAACCATTCTTCGCACACATTCCTTCCCGCAGTTACTGGATCGATATCGGCACGCCTGAACGCTATCTTCAAGTTCACGCTGATC
>QHXL01000002.1:6079-11830 GCA_003222935.1 Acidobacteriota bacterium | reverse complement strand
TGAATTGTTCAGGAGTGAGTTCGAGTTGAAGTTGTTGATTTATTCGTTCAGCAGCACGTTCGGGAAGATCTCGACGTTCATGTGACTCATGACCGAAAGCCCCGGGTAGTTGGAAAAACTGATCCAGCCCAACCAACTCCATCTTTAGATATGCCATCGGTTCGATGTTGCCAGTTAGCAAAGCCGATTGATAACGCGGATGTTCGTCCAACACTTTCAGCGTGTAAAAAACTCCTGGTAGTACTTCAAAAAATGGCTCACCGTTTCCTGTGACTCGCCGCGCTTCTTCGGTCAATCGTTGACTGATTCGATGAATCTCCTGCCGCACGTCGTGATGAGTAAAACCTTCCTCCCGCAAAGCCTCCGCGATTATTTGCAAGTCAGTCATGCCCGACACCCGCATGGTTGCGAGCTGTCCCGACGTACCAAACACCTCTTCAAGTACAGGGATCGTGTACTCCTTGTAAGCCCCAGTGCGCAGGGAACGAATCAACATGCGAAGGTCGTTTGGCGAGACGGTGACGGGGGGACGGAGTGACGGGCCGAGACGGCGACTGGGCGATTCCTTCTCCGTCTCGCCCTGTCTCCGTTTCGCCCCTTCGCCGTTCTTTCTGCCAGAGTCACTCATCAACTTCTCCTACCGTTGCCAGCACTTCGCCTGCATTCACCGTTTCGCCGGGTTTTACATTCACTGAAATTACCACACCCTCACGCGGCGCCTTGATTTCGTTTTGCATCTTCATCGCTTCAACAATCACGAGTCCATCACCCTTCTCGACCTGTGTCCCGGCTTCAACCAGGACTCGCACGACCTTGCCGGGCATCTGGGCGGCTATCTCCGTTGGTCCATGATGATGTCGATCGGAGTTCTCATCAGTTCTTAGTCGTCTCGGATCAATGATCATTACCAGGTGACGTTCACCCTTCAGCGTTACTGCAAAACGGTCCCGCGACTTGGGCTGAGGCTCTACCCGACACTCGTACACTCGAGTTTGGTTTATAAACACATAACTGTTCGGGTCGGACGTGCTAACCTCAAGATCGTATGTGCGGCCTTCGATTTCAACATGCACACGTCCTTCGACGTACCTGAGTACCAGGTTGAGTTCGTGATCGTCCACCTGCGCCTTCAGCTTCACGATCTCCTCCACTTCGAAGGAGCGAGATCAGTGACCGCCTGTCGGCCCTGCAGGGCTGCAACTCTTCCTGACAACTTCCATCGATTCGAATCGGTAGAGAGAAGCTCGGGCGACTTTAGTTTTTGCTGCTTCACGAATTTTAGTGCCGCTGCGATCACGGCCACATCAACTTCTTCTGCGCACGGACCTCTCTTCGTCCCAGGCTGTCGCTCATTAAATCTCGAAATAAAACTTGTATCGAGTCGACCATCAATAAACTCCTGATCTCGAACAACGTCGCGGAAGAAAGGCAGTGTCGTGGTGATGCCTGATACTTGATATTCATCGAGTGCGCGCCGCAGACGCTCAATCGCTTCATGCCGGGTGCGACCCCAAACGGCGAGCTTTGCGATCATCGGATCGTAGTGAATCGAGACCTCTGAATTGAGACGAACTCCGCTGTCGAGCCGTACCCCCGGTCCAGCCGGCTCTTGCAAGTGAGTGATCGTGCCCGGTGAAGGAAAGAAGTTATTCGCAGGATCTTCAGCGTAAACCCGACATTCGATCGCATGTCCCTGCCAACGAACGTCCTCCTGTGTGAACGAAAGTTTTTGGCCAGCTGCAACTTGCAACTGTTCGCGAACGAGATCGAATCCAGTTACGAGCTCGGTCACCGGATGCTCTACCTGCAAGCGAGTATTCATCTCCAGGAAATAAAACTCACGAGTCTTATCTGCAAGCAAAAACTCCACGGTCCCCGCCCCGAGATAATTGACCGCTCGCGTGATCTTCACCGCGGCCTCACCCATCCGTTGGCGTAGATCCGGATCGTTGATTGGCGAAGGACATTCCTCGACGACTTTTTGATGTCGACGTTGAATCGAACACTCACGTTCACCCAGGTGGACCACGTTGCCGTGTGAATCAGCGAACACTTGAATCTCGACATGTCGTGGAATTTCGACGGCCTTTTCCAGGTACAGCGATGAGTCGCCGAAAGCTGAAGCCGCTTCGGCTTGCGAGGTTTCAAAAGCTGACAAAAGCTCGTCGTCGGAGTGGACGAGCCGCATGCCTTTGCCACCACCGCCAGCGGCCGCCTTTAACATAACCGGGTACCCAAACTTGTGGGCCGTAGCTTTTGTTTCTGCGAATGAGCTTAGCGGCTCAACCGTTCCGGGAACAATAGCCACGCCAGCGTCAACTGCCGCTCGACGAGCACTGGTCTTCGATCCCATCACTTCCATTGCTTCCGGTGACGGGCCAATGAAAGTCATTCCCGCTGACTGAACCGCGCGAGCGAAGTCCGCATTTTCGGCGAGAAAACCATAGCCCGGATGTACGGCTTCGGCGTCAGTTTGTTTTGCGGCAGCGAGAATTGCAGGGATGCTTAAGTAACTTTGGCTGGATTGGGCTGGTCCAATACAGACGGCCGAATCGGCGAGGCGAACGTGCAGACTTTCAGAATCAGCTTCTGAGTAGACGGCGACTACGGAAATGCCCAGTTCACGACACGTGCGGGTAATTCGAACCGCAATTTCACCACGATTGGCAATGAGAATTTTTTTGAACATGGGTAAAGAGAAGTGTTTTGATTTTAGTGCTTTGTACTTTGCCCGTTTGCGACAGAGGCTAAATTAACTCCTGAGCATAACCAAACCTCACAGTAGACTCTTGCAGCACAAAGCACAAAGCACAAAGCACAAAGCACAAAGCACAAAGATCAAAGCGCAAGCACAAAGATCTCCTCAGACTACGATTGAGTTAGCCGGCGCCTTCGGATCGTATCTCACGATAATGTGGCGGCCAGGGGCGTAGTCGTTTGGTCGTTCGCGTTGATTGGGACTGAGTGCTTGTGAAGATTCGAATTGGACACCGGCAAGTATGTAGGTGTAAGTGACCTGGGTGATCGTGCCATCGTCCGCGGAGACGGCGTCGATGATTCTTCCGTCAGCCATTCGGCCAGTTTTAGACAGACGTGCAATACGTGAGGCTTCGTCTTCTTTCTTTTTGCGGAAACGATCTAGAAACGACATTCCGTCGCCAGGGGCTAATCTAGGGGTTAAGAATTCCTGCGGAAACGCTACGTCCGACTCCGCCTTTTGCGACATCCTTGAGTCGCGTGATGACGCCTTCGTGTCCGATCCAGTCGTCCTCAGTGCCAAGGATCTTATCTTCGCCAGGCAGTCGCAACTCGAACGTCGTAAAAGCCAGACCTTGCGGTGCAGCATCATCTGTCGAAGTTAGCGAGGCTTTTCGGATCACCGCACCTCTTAAGTTTCTCGATTGTCCGGTGTCGACTGCCGCCACATCGGCGCCCGGATGGTAACCAGACTGATCAAGGTTAGCCAGGGCCTTTGCAAGTGTTCCGTGTGGATCAGCAATTCGTTTTTGCAGGTCGTTGAAGTCTGCTGGATAAGTTTTATAGCGAGCTTGATACTCGAACAGCGCGCGTTCGACGGTGTACCAATCGGCTTGAATGCCGGCATCAATTGCCATCTGGCGCTGGCGCAATCTGGCCGGAACGGTTATGCCGATCAGGAGTGCGATCAGAAGTCCTACCATTGCCGACGCGAGCAAACCCCGTCGTGCTTGTTTCACTCCACAGAACCTGGCAGGTTCCTGGCGAATCGAGCGATAGATTTTTAGGCCAACCCACAGCGCCAAAAACAGGACAGGTATTGATATCCACTTCAAACGCCAGGCAGCGGTTTCGCCTGCGGCAATCCATTGCCAAAACTGAAAGAGTCGCTCGAGCGAGCCTGAAGACCGCTGGGCCATCGCCATAATCGTTTGTGTCGTGAATACGAGAACGAGCAACGAGCCTGTTACGACCAGCACTAATGCTCGGCCGTAGGAGGGAAGTTCATTCGCTGGTCTAGGGAGTGCTTCACCGACGGCGCGTGCACCACATTGTTTGCAGCCGTCACTGAGCGCGCCGGAGAATTTAAATCCACAACAGGGACAAATCGTCACTTGTGTTTACCTCAAAACAGAAAAACGAAACTTCGTCGATTACTGGTCTAGCTGGGTTTGTGTACTAGCCGTTGATCAGGTCTTCGTTCACCACCCGCAGTCGTGCCAGATTGTGAATACGAACTCTGTGTTTCGACGTTCGCTATTTTTATATCTAGTTTATTTAGCTCGCGCCACGTGTGATACATCCGGTGGGCGAAGGTCCAATAAGATCCTACAGCTAAGACCCAGAGAACCGCTGGCATCCGATTCGCGAAGAAGTTCGTCGAATTGGGATGAGTGCTAAGAGCTCCGATAATAAAGAGAACAACGCGTTCTGGGCGGCGCAGAAAGCCGACGTCACATTTGGGAATCAAACTCTCCGCCCGGGCGCTCGCGTAGCTTACCATAACCGACCCCATTAATCCGGCGCCGGCAAGAAAAACGTTAAGAGTTGAATGGGTTTGGAGGTCGCGGGCGTAAAAGACCATTAAGCCAACAAAAACGACCATGTCTGACAGACGGTCCAGGGAAGAATCCAAAAAACCCCCGAACCTGGTGACACGCCCTGAAAGCCGTGCGACCTGGCCGTCCAACATGTCGAAAAGATTGGCAATAATCAGGGCAATGCCGGCAGAGAAGAACCATCCCATCCCGAACAGCAGCCCACAGCCGACGTTAAGGGAGACCCCGATGACGGTGAGTACGTTGGGATTTATGTGACCGAGGGCGAGCCAACGCACCATGGCGTCGATGATTCGCTGAGCTCCGCGTCCGATACTTGCGCCAAACACTATTGGTGAATTTCTCCCCGGGGCATTATGCCTAAAACTCTGAAAACATTACAGGTTTGTTCAGACACAAGCGGCGAATCATAGGTACGCCTCAAGGTAATGTCAACGAGAACTAACCGGCATCAGATGCCAGATCGTCGTGAAGAGTTCGTAGTTGACGTATTTCGAAGTTGCGTGTGCTTGCCGGCGTTCGGACCACGGCTTCATCGCCTACTTGTTTCCCCATGAGACTTTTGCCCACGGGCGAAGTAGTAGAAATAAGTCCCGCTGCAGGATCGCTTTCCTCAGGAGTTACGAGTCTGTAAGTGACCTCTTCGTCCTTCTCCGCGTCATAAAGAACAAGAGTGGAACCGTAGGACGCTCGATCCCGGGGTACTTTGTTCGGGTCGATCGAGGCTATCTCGCTGATCCTTTGTCTCAATTCCACAATTCGCGCCTTGACCATGTTTTGACGCTCGAGCGCAGCTTTGTATTCTGAGTTCTCGCGGAGGTCGCCGAATTCCAACGCTCGCTTGATCTCCTTTGGTAAATGAATGCGAAGCTCGCTTTCGAGGTCCTCGAGTTCACCCTGAAGTTTCGCTTTTATGACTTGTGACAACTTCCTCCACCTTTCACTTTCATGGCAGTTCTTATGCCAAACTTGAGGTCAATCTCATTGAGTCAGAGCCGTTTGTGATAGCTGGCCTCGTTTGGTGCGCCAAAAGAAATTCCAGTATCGCGAGCCGTTCGCACTAACTGGCCATCCGGAGGCACAGTTTTGATGTTCTTGATCGCCTCTTCCAGCGGGACACTTACGACGTCGCCCGCCTGCAAAGCCACCATAACACCGTGTTCTCCGTTGGCGAGAGCCCTTACCGCGCAAGAGCCGAAGTTAGTCGCCAACATTC
>QHXL01000002.1:0-6070 GCA_003222935.1 Acidobacteriota bacterium | reverse complement strand
CGTTGGGCCCACCACCTCTTTGCAAGTGTCCAAGCACCACACAACGAGTTTCGCGACCAGTAACCGTTTCGAGATCGTGCTGGAGGTGATTTCCGATACCTCCCAGGCGGGGTGCATGAAGTGAATCACCCTTGTCTTGATAAATCAGGTCGTGCCCGATCTCGATTGCTCCTTCGGCGACGACAATAATACTAAAATTTGAGCCCGCAACGTCGCGTGCTCTTACTTTATCCGCCACGACCGCCATTGAAAACGGAATCTCCGGAATCAGGATGACGTCGGCGCCACCCGCTATTCCCGAGTGAAGTGCGATCCAACCCGCATGTCTGCCCATTACTTCGAGAATCATTACGCGATCGTGCGACTCCGCGGTTGTGTGTAGGCGGTCTAAAGCTTCGGTGGCAATGTCTAGTGCTGTGACAAATCCGAAGGTCAGTTCTGTGCATGCAAGATCGTTGTCGATGGTCTTAGGGACACCGCAAACGGGAATCCCGCGTTTATCGAATTCAGCGGCGATGCCCAATGTGCCTTCCCCGCCAAGAACTACCAACGCGTCGATCCCGAGGACCTTCATGTTGCTGATGGCTTCCTGGTAGACGCTTTCAACGCTGCGGGGCACGCCGTCTTTGGACCGTTCGACAAAGTTGCCGCGATTCCGAGTCCCCAGCACTGTTCCGCCGCGTGGTAGTAAGCCACGGACATCCCCGGGTGATAGAAGACGAGTTTGCGTAGCGCCAAGTAATCCTTCGAAACCGTCTTCGATTCCGATCACTCTCATCCCGTGCTCACAACTTGCAGTTTTTACGACTGCACGAATCACTGCGTTTAGTCCGGGAGCATCTCCGCCGCCCGTTAGAATTCCGATAGTACCGAACATAAGTAAGTTCCAATCGTCCGCCAAGAAGCGGTTCAGTTTTTGTCAGTTCCGACTTTTGGGAGTGAGGTGACAGTCTATAACTTCGAGGGCTTATCGTGAAATTTAAAAATTGTGTGCTAGTCAGTTGTCCGTGGTCAGTAGTCAGTTGCCGTTGCGTATTTGCTCACTACTACAACTGACTACTGACGACTGACTACTGACGACTGACTACTGACGACTGACTACTGACGACTGACTACTGACGACTGACTACTGACTACTGACGACTGACTACTGACGACTGACTAAAGACTGTTGACCCTCCTTAGTCCGTCGCGTAGCATAGCGCCACCAGAACGACACCGATCAGGGAAGGCTTGTTGACTTGGAAATTGATGACGACGCAAAAGAAATAGTTCGTGAGATTGGCACTGCAATAAACGAGTCGGTTGAGAACTCGACCAAAGTAGCAGAAGCAATCGAACGGCTAAGAGAAGCGGGTTACGAGATGGAACTCACACTCAGGTTGGAGATTGGCCTGCGACCTCACGCGGGTGATGAAGAGACTGAAACCGAAAAGGCCAGCCTGGACCTCACTGAAGAAGATCTTCAAGTGCTTCAACGGATGAAGATCCGTATCGACCCCGATCTTTAGAATCCAACTAAGAAACGGAAAAAGAGCCCCTTGTGAAAAACCAAGAGGCTCATTTTGTTTCTGGAGATCAGTGATAACTCGATAATTTACAAGTTAGGAAGGGTGGTTTACCCCCGCTGATCGATTAGAAGCTAGTTGTTCCGGCATGCAGGGGTAAACCACCCTTCCTAACTGCAATGATCTAGTGACATCCGTATCTGGGATCGTCGGTTTGGTGCAATTTTGTTCCCTATGGTATCTTAGGCGGCTTTTAAGCCTGCCAGTTTGTCAGCCCTAATAGGTAGAAAGAGGAGCTCAACCAGAGTATGTCTACGCCTAATGTAAGTGCCGACGGTCAACATGTCGGCAAAGTCGTTCAGATTATCGGCCCAGTTCTCGACGTCGAATTTGAAGGAAAGTACCTGCCGCCAATTTACCAGGCGCTGCGAATCGTCTCTGAAGGTTTCGATGTACAGCAACCAATCGACGTTATCGCCGAAGTTCAGCAACACCTCGGTGAAGGACGCGTGCGCACAGTTTCAATGTTGCCGACTGACGGCATGGTGCGCGGCATGAAAGCCATCGACACCGGCGGTCCAATCACGANNNGCTGAATGTTATCGGCGAGCCTGTCGACACACTCGGAACGGTCAAGCACGAGAAGCGTTATCCGATTCACCGTCACGCACCAACATTTGAAGAGCAGTCCACCGAACTCCAGATGTTTGAAACCGGCATCAAGGTTATCGACCTTGTGCAACCGTTCTTGCGCGGCGGCAAGATTGGTCTCTTCGGCGGCGCAGGCGTGGGCAAGACAGTTATCGTGATGGAGCTCATCAATAACATCGCGAAAGCGCGTTCCGGATTCTCGGTGTTCGCAGGTGTTGGCGAGCGAACCCGCGAAGGAAACGACTTGCTTCGCGAAATGGTTGAGTCGGAAGTTATTCAGTTTGGTGAGACCTTCAATAACCACTTCAAAGAGACCGGCCAGTTTGACCTGACAAAGGTCGACATGAGCACCATCGGCAAATCGAAGGTAGCTTTGATCTACGGCCAGATGACCGAACCGCCCGGAGCACGTCTTCGCGTCGCGTTATCAGGCCTGACCGTCGCTGAGTACTTCCGCGATCAGGGTCTCGACGTGCTGCTGTTTATCGACAACATTTTCCGCTTCACGCAGGCGGGTTCGGAAGTGTCAGCACTTCTTGGTCGTATGCCTTCGGCGGTGGGTTACCAACCAAATCTCGCAACGGAAATGGGCGAAATGCAGGAGCGAATTACTTCAACCAAGACTGGTTCAATTACTTCGATCCAGGCCGTGTACGTTCCGGCAGACGACTACACAGATCCGGCGCCGGCCACGACATTCGCTCACCTTGACGCTGTCACCGCATTGTCACGCCAGATCGTCGAATTGGGAATTTATCCGGCGGTGGATCCCCTCGCGTCCAACTCGCGCATTCTCGATCCGCGAATCCTGGGCGACGAGCACTACAACACAGCGCAAGATGTGAAACGAGTGCTGCAACGTTACAAAGACTTGCAGGACATCATCGCCATTCTCGGTCTCGACGAACTTTCAGACGAAGACAAGTTGATCGTTTCGCGTGCTCGCAAGATTCAGAGGTTCTTCTCGCAGCCATTCCACGTGGCCGAGCAGTTCACCGGTCTTGCTGGGAAGTATGTGAAGCTGGAAGATACGATTCGAGGCTTCCGCGAAGTTGTCGATGGCAAACACGACGACATTCCTGAGCAGGCCTTCTACATGGTCGGCACCATTGAAGAGGTCGTTGAAAAAGCGAAGAGCATGGCCCAGTAAAGGATGAGGATGAGGGATGAAGGCGCAACGCCTTCATCCCTGGTCTTGTGAAACATGGCTGAAAAGATTCAACTCGAAGTTGTTACTCCAGAACGACGCGTGCTCGATGAGACCGTTGAGATGGTTACGGTTCCTGGATTGAATGGCGAATTGGGAATTCTTCCAGGTCACACGCCTTTGATTTCAGGCCTGAAGACTGGTGTGCTTACGTACGTCGAAGCCGGCAAGAGTTCCACCCTACATGTTTCAGGCGGGTTTGTTGAAGTTCGAGATGATCGCGTTTCGGTGTTGGCCGAAGTTGCCGAGCGACCCGAAGAGATCGATGCAGCAACTGCGCGTACTGCTCGCGACAAATTTGAAAAGCAGTTAGGCAGTTGGTCTGGCAGTGAAGAAGACCTGGAATTGGCTCGAACTGAATTAGCTCGCGCTGAAGTGCGTTTGCAGCTCGCAACGTCGAAATAGCTACTTACAAATAGCTCCTTGCCTTATCGCAGTGCGCATTTCCGCTACTGCGCCTTCTAATCCGACAAAAATAGCGCGCGACACGATGTTGTGCCCGATATTGAATTCAGTAATCTCCGAGATGGCGGCGACTGGTCCAACGTTTCGATAAGTCAAACCATGTCCGGCAGCGACGTGTAGTCCGTACTGCTTCGCCAGCGCTGCTCCATCCCTCAACCGTCTAAGTTCCTGCGACGCCTTTACAGATCCTTCACCGTGGATTGCTCGCGCACCAAGTGTGGTCTCGGCGTAAGCGGCAGTGCATAGCTCAACTTGTTGGGCGCCTACCTCGCGTGCGACTTCAATTTGAAGTGGATCAGGGTCGATAAAAAGACTCGCTAGAATTCCACCTTGTCGAATTCGCGCCACGGTGGCGCGCACAATAGAAATGTTGGCTTTAACGTCGAGCCCGCCTTCAGTCGTAATCTCGTCAGCTTTTTCAGCGACCAGCGTTACTGCGTCTGGTTTTGTGTGCAGGGCGATTCCCAACATCTCCTCGGTCGCGGCCATTTCCACGTTCAGGTAAGTGGCGACTGACTGCCGGAGTACCTGAAGGTCAAGATCCTGGATATGACGGCGATCTCCGCGTAAGTGGATGGTGATGCCGTAGGCGCCGGCTTGTTCACAGGCCATCGCCGCAGCAACGACACTCGGTTCCGGAGCTCGGCGCGCTTGTCGAACGGTTGCTACGTGATCGATGTTGACGTTTAGTCGGGCGGTCATAGGGGAATAATAATCCTCGGGAATTCCAATTCCTAATTGAGAAGGTCCATCCGAAGCCAGAACCAAATCATTTCCAGATCTCATTTGACATTATTCAGTTATCAATTAGTCAGGAGGTTATTGGGTTCTAGTATCAGTGGTCAGCTAATCGTAACTATTTGACGTGGCGATCTTTTTAGGAGAGGTACAACTAAAGTAACGATCGTCGGCCAATGCCTCCTGATTAATTGATAACTGAATAACGTCAAAAGAGATCTGGAAAATGATTCGCATGGCCGGCGTCGAAGGGCGTTAAGAATTGTCGGACACTCGCGCGGCGTGCACAGCCTTGATCGCTTGATCATAAACGCCACGGCGAGCCTGTTGCCGGATCAAGCCCACTTCGTTGAGCATTCGAAAGCTATCGCTAAATAGACTAATCTTGCTGCCTTCGTTGTGATCCCAACGTACAGGAATCTCACGGAGTCGCAGCCCGGCCTTGTAAGTCAGATATAGCAGTTCGACGTCGAACCCAAACCGATCGACAGTTGCAGCCTCGACGAGCGGCCGACAGACGTTCATGCGGAAGGCTTTGAATCCGCATTGAGTATCCCAGAACGGAAGTCCTGTAGCGACCCTCACTGCGAGATTGAAAACACGCCCGCCTTGCTCGCGACGCCACGGTTGATGCACGCCAATTAGTTGTCGATCGAGCGCACGCGAACCAAAAGTTACGTCGCACTCACCTCGCAAGATCGGGTCGACCAGTTTCGGGGTTTCGGTTATTGGGGTTGAGAGATCGGCATCGGAAAAAAGAGTCACGTCGCCTCGAGCGGCTAATAATCCAAGCCGGACGGCGCGTCCCTTACCCAAATTAGATTTGTAACTAATAACGGACGTTCGCAGGTTCCCACCATGTTCAAACGTCTGCCTGGCCAGTGCTGCAGTATCGTCCGACGATCCGTCGTCGACCACGATTAGCTCACTGTCTGGCCAATTCTCACGGAGATAGTCGACGATAGTCCGAAGAGTACTTCTTAATCGAACCGCCTCGTTGTAAGCAGGAATGACTATAGAAAGGGATGCCGGCATGCAGGTTCTCGGGTGGCAATATACCATAGCGTCAGCGCCGTGCTGCTTTCGAGGTCACGCGGGGCGTTGTGTTATATTTCGAACATGGAAGCTGCACGCGAGTTCAACGAAAAACCCCGGCCTTACCGCGAAGTTCGCTTTAGTCGGCGATTTTTCTTAATCGCGGCGGTGCTCGTAATTTTGGGGGCCGTTTTTGGCGGTACCATTGGCAGTTCCCGCAAGTTTCACAGCTTGACCTCAACGGGCAGTGTTAACTCTTATCGGGTCTCCGACGAAATCGAGAAAGACTACAACGAGGCGATCTCAACCATCACGGGTAACTACTCCGGCGATATCGATTATGAGAAAGCCACTCAAGCTGCCATCCAGGGGATGCTAACTACACTGGACCCCCATTCGGCATACTTCCCATTCAGCGAGTTTAAGAAACTAAAAGAAGATCAGGACTCCCGGTTTTACGGGATCG
>QHXL01000001.1 GCA_003222935.1 Acidobacteriota bacterium | reverse complement strand
CGAGCACTATTCCAATAAGCAGGGCCGAGGTTGATGCTTGTTGCCACCTCTCACGCCAAATACCTTCAGCGAGTAGACCAAGCGTAACTATCTGCGCGACAACTGCCAGTGCTGCGCTCACTCTGAATTCGAGATTCGAGAACTCAAGGTTGATCCAAAACGCTGTCAGCACGATCGAGAAAACCGCGAGCATGGTTGCTGACGATAGCCAATTCATGTGTGTTGTTGCCGGCTCGATCCTGAAGGGGATACCGACACTTCTGGCCGCGGCAAACAGCGTCCTCCGCTTGCGCCACAACAGACTTACTCCGATTGAGTAAGACGCGAGAAACATCAAAGTGGTCCATGCGAGGTCATCACCTGACAAGTCGCACTGCCAAACTCCGATAGCGCCGCCGATCAAACCGAGCACGTAAAAACCAGCAGTCGGCAGTCCCTTTCGATCCCATAACGACGCAACCATCAGAATAACTGTCGCTAGCCACGCTGCCCAGATGAGTGCGGGATAGTGTATCTCAATAATCAGCAATACTATTGACCAGACACCGACTACGTTGTGGTAGGAGAGGCGAGGCAGTCTCCATTGTGTTTCGGACAACTTCTGAGAGCGAATGTGCAACCACACGGACACCGCACCAGACAGTCCGGCCGCGACAATACAGATAAACAAAAATTCCAACGGTGAATGGATTGAGCCGCCTCTCAAACAAGATATCCATACTGCAAGGTTGAAAAGGAGGCCTGCGGCAAAGATGTAGCGTCGTCGGAGAGTTCGATAATTCAGTGCAACAGCCAAAGCACTGACTGTCAGTATAGGAACCGCGCTCCACCACCAATCGCCTCGCTGAACCGCACCAAGCAGGCGCACGCTAAGAAACACCGCGAGAGAACCGGTAAACGCAGCAAGACGCAGACAGTAACGTGACCAACTTTCATCGAGACTAATTTTCTTGTGAGAGCCAGGTAATGAGGCGGCAGCAAACATCAACGACGCTACGACGGTGGTGCCGGCAGTAAGTATCTTTAGATCAAATGCGGCTGATCTTCCTGACGCACCAAACGTAGCCAAACAAACAAGAGACATTAACGCCGCCGCAAGTGTCCAGGCAGAAAACGACTCGCCTTTTGTTTGCTTAACCAGGACAAAACCAGCAATCGCCAGTGCCAATGCTAACCAACCAAGCAAACTTCCTGCAGCTTGGATTGCGTCATTGCCCTTGCCTGAAAAAACCTCGAGCGCCAAAGGCACGAGTAAAGAAATGTTAAGAAGAGCTGACAGTTGCGTTTGGAGCTTAAGCAAGTTGTCTGCGGTTTTGGCACGCTCACCGAGGAGATCTAGCGAACGACTTCTGAAGCTAAGCCAACAGAGCGAACACGCTGCGAAGGTAATCGCGTTGAGCTGAACTGTTCTGACAAACACAACGCTATCGAGAGGCGCGTCGACTACTACCACTGAAAGGACGTGCGCGAGCGTGACGGTTAAGTTGAAAAACAATCCCGCGCAGAACCAGTACAACGGCGCTCGCTCACGAATCCCGTGGCCAATTAAGACGAGCGCAACAACGACTAACGGGACAACAAAGAGGAGGTCCGTACTGAAGAAGGAGAAGAAACCACTGACCGGCAGTTGCACCGGAACATGAGCCGCTGCGCGCAGCGCAGGATAAAGCGTGAACATCAAGACAGGCGCAACTGTCAGAGATATCAGAAGCACTCGAAGATTTCGCGCGATGTCATCCGAAGGTTCACTCAATGATGGCCAGCGAAGCGACTTGAGTTGTGCCGACAGACGCTTGCGACTCCACAACAAGATCGATCCAGCAAGAAAGAAGCCGACAGCCAGAAAACGCCACGCTGTCGCCGTCGCCAGTTGCGACTCAAATCTCGCGGCGAGAAGCGGAATCACACCGGCGACCGCCACAACTGCACCAAGCAAGTAAACATGGCGTCGTCGCTCGCATGCGTTCGCCAACATGATCACTGCCAGCAAGCCCATGATGATCCACGAACCGGTTGCAAATGCTTCCTGGTGTGGAAAGTTGGCGATGTTCCAACCCGGATAATCGCTTCCGCGCAAAGCAAATTCGCGCGCGATTCCCGAGGCGGCGCCGTAAATCGACAATAACGTGAAGCCCCCCAACAAAATCCACGGAATGATCCTATCAACGGAGCGTTTCGTCTCGAACAGATCCCGGATTCCCTTCAACGGGTGATCATCGCTACTGACATATCGTTGCACCACGAAGCGACTCGCAATCCAACACAAACACATCAGCGCGAGGAACGTCCCCTGGATCTGCAAGCCGACCGGATGCAGGAAAGCATGAGGCAAGTACGTGTACCACTCGTACTGTTGCAGCGCGCCTTTGACACTCAAAATAACGGCAGCAGTCAAAGCTACCTGTAACGAGACAAACAACACGTGTCTGCGATTGAGCCAGAGTGACAACAGGAGAATTCCTGCTATCCAAAACACGCGCGTCGCCTGCATCGAGGTGACTTGATAAGGATTTGTCTGAAACAGTGAAAGGACTGCGAGAACGAGGGAAACCAGCGCCGAATAATTAAGGACCTGGGACAGCGAATCGGAAACACGCGCACGCGAGCACAGAATTGCCGCAACTGCGCAAACGCTCGAATGGAAAAGAAATGCCGTTTGCCAGGGGAACGGGTACTCCGCAGTCCACGCAAACTCACTTGCACACGAGAACAACAAAAGTGCAGCGCCAATCCACGCAAAGCCAGTAAGCTGGCGACGAAAGGCAATCCAAAATCCACCGAGTGAGAAGATCAGGTAGAAGAGCCCGACCGTTTGCTTGTCATCTATTCCCAACGGACCGAAAACAGTGATCCCAGCGATCGTCGCAAGGCTGATAACTCCAATCGAGCACGCGGCGATCAGGTAATAAGAGCTTTCGCGAACAAGCAGCTTGTGTCGGAGCCAGTCAGACGCGACTAGCAGTAGCACAAATGCTGCCGCCAACGCGTTACCGCTACTCATCTGCAGACTGACGTCGACAAGCGACTCAATGCGCAAGTTCTGCCAACGGATGTGACCTGTGAAGACATGAAAAGTGACGAGATAGCCCAAAGCCAGGCAGACGCTCGCGAACAGGTGGGCAACAGGCAACTCCAACGCAACGGCCAGCGCGGTGAAAATGATGAAGTTCAAGACCGCGGCGGGAACAATACTCGCCGGGTTGGGCCAGGCCAGGATCATTCCCGCGAGTACAGTCATCAAACCAAGAACACCCAGTGCAGTGCCTGCGGTTCGTGATGCAACTAGCTCGACATTCTGAATGCGCCTCCACATCACAGCGCCCGTTGCCAGCAGCGGAACTCCCCACAGGGTCACGAGTGGCGCTAGATACATCATCGTCAATCCGATCGGGCCAGACTTGTAAAGCAGAAGACCAAAAGGCAGGAGCGCGGCAAAACTCATCGTTCCGAGGATCGTGAAGACAGTCGATGTTTCAGTCGCGTCGATTACGTGATCGGAAAGTACATGTTTGAGTGCAAGTCCAACTGCTATCACGTAACAGACAACTGGAAACGCGCCGAGAAAAATCAACACGTCAGGTGAGGCGTCGGGCGCACTGAAGTGTCTGACAAAAAGTTGACCGATTGAAGACCCGAGGATTCCGGCTGCGAGCAAATGCGCGCAACCGGGCGTTATCACTCGACCTGCAAAATAGACCAGGCAGAGAAAGATCGCCGGCGCAAGCAATTCGCTTCCCAGCACGAGAAATCCGGCGGTGCTGCTGGAAGAGACGGCCGCGATCGCCAGAAAGTTCAACGGCACAAGTAACGTCGCGATAGTGAGAATGCCGCGACTGGTAGTTGGGAGTTTCCAGCGATGCTCCGTGTACAGCCCGATGCCAAACAGAACTGCTGTGACAGTGGTGAAGATCAAAAACTTCAGAACAGGTATCTGCGAGATTTGCGACCACAGGCTAACTACGAGTGCGGTGGAACACCCGATGATCAGTAATCCACCGACAATTTCGCCCCAACGAATGTTGCTCTCTTCCATGAACGAATTGAGCACTTCAGAGAATGAGCGTCGCGGGACGCGAGGTTTCGGTTCTTCGCGTTGCTCTTCAACTACAGGTGTTGGGGTGTCTTCGCCGTGTAGCCTCCGGGGTTGCTCCTTAACTCTTTCGATGACAGATTCAGGAGCAACAGTATTGACGACCACTTTTTTAGGTGAGGTCAACCGGCATAGTTCTTCACTCAAAACTCGTCTGACAGTTTCCANNNNCCTCATAGTAAACTCGATCAATCTCACTTTGCGTGACATTGAGATTTCGTAAAGCGCGATTTAGATCGGCGGAGGGTTTCGCTGTTTCACACCTGCAGACGTCAGCATCACATAGCTCACAGCGCCAGGTCAGAATACTATTGGCGGACTGGTCCGCCTCGGGAGCCTTAATTACCGCGTTTATGGTCGCAGTCACAAGCACCCAAATCCCGTGCCCGACAAGTGTCACTATTGCCAGGACAATCAGAAGTACTATCAGTATTTCCATTTGTGCACCGATTAGCAGACCACCTTGGAGTGCGGTGCCTTGTCACCGCTTTGTTACAGGACCAATAATCAAGCAGACTCTTTAAGAAAGCGGTGACAAGGCACCGCACTCCAAGGTGGTCCGATGAATCTATTTCAAGCAATCTTCAAAAACGATCCTGATTCGACCGCAATCGCTTACGGTGGTCGTGAGATCTCCTACGGCGACCTTCGCATCGAAACGATAAGGACCGCTCAGGCGATCCACTCGATAGGCGTGGAAAGGGGCGAGCGAATTGCCATCCTGCTTCATGATTCACCCGAGTTTGTGCAAGCTTTTATTGCCATAGTGTCGCTAGGTGCAATCGCTGTTCCCGTTAACATGGCCCTGTCAGTGAAGGACCAGCGTTCGATACTTCACAACTCTGGAAGCCGTTTTGCGGTAGTTGAGGCCGACATCTGCAATACAGTGCTGACAGGTGCCACTGAAACATTGCAGCAACTCCGGGACGTCGTGGTGGTAGCGCGGGGTAAAGAAGCAACCGGGCCCTCGAAACATCGAATATTGCAGGACCTACAGGCCGAAGCGGCAAATTCGAAGCTGCCTGAGTTTGCGGAGCCAGAGGCAAGTCAGCCAGCCTTCTTCCTCTACACGTCAGGGAGCACCGGCGAACCGAAGGGCGCCATTCACTCTCAATCACATATCTTCTATACGAACCAAACGTACTGTCATGAAGTACTCGATCTGTCGACAACCGATCGTTTGTTCTCCTCGTCGCGCCTCCCATTCGCCTACGGACTCGGGAACAGTTTTTCATTTCCCCTGTTGAACGGTGCAACTTCAATTCTGTGTGGCGAGAAACCCACGGCGGCAGTTATTGGTCGCGTGTTTCGCGAAAACCGTCCGACGGTCTTCTTTGGCGTTCCAGTGGTCTACAACCTGTTGCTCGAGAATCACAGAAATGGCAACAAACTGGATTGCTCGAGTTTGCGACTCTGCCTCTCAGCTGGTGAAGCATTGCCGGCTCATCTGGGTGAACAATGGGAACAGGAATTCGGCGTGCAGTTACTCGATGGTATCGGCTCGACAGAAATGCTGCATATGTTCATGTCGAATCATCCGGGCGATGTGAAATATGGCAGCTCCGGTAAGCTGCTTGAAGGATACGAGGCGAGACTCCTGGATGAATATGGTGAACTGGTTGCCGGCAACGAAGGTAATCTTTGGATCAAAGGGGGCAGTGCGGCGTTGGGTTACTGGGAACGTCCAGAGGAAACTACTCGGACCTTTGTCGACGGCTGGGTTAGAACCGGAGATCTTTATCAACGTGACAAGTCAGGTTACTGGATTCACATGGGACGCAGCGACGATTGTTTTAAGTCGAGTGGACAATGGGTATCGCCGGTTGAAGTGGAGGGAGCCCTGCTTCGTCACGCCCGAGTTCGACAGGTTGCAGTGGTAGAAGATTTTGACTCCGATCAACTTCCATGCGCGTGTGCTTTTGTTGTTTCGGACGGGGTAGAATCGAATTCAACATCGCTTGAGCAAGAGTTACGAGAGATGGTCGCGACGTTGCTGCCACGATTCAAACAGCCCCGGCTTTATGTTTTCGTTGATGAGTTGCCGTACACGGCCACCGGGAAGATTCAAAGATTTAAGTTGCGGCAAGAGTTGCGGAACAACGAGAGAAGAGCGTAGTGAGAGGGTCTGAGTAGAGCGTCGAAACACAGATACCACCGGCTTCAGCCGCGTGGAGTCTCAACTTCGCGCTAGAACACGGCTCTTTGATTGAAGATACCACCGGCTTCAGCCGCATGGAGTCTCAACTTCTCGCTAGCACACGGCCGTTTGATTTTGAAGATACCACCGGCTTCAGCCGCGTGGAGTCTCAACTTCGCGCTATTGGCCAAGACTGAATCTAATCGAAGTGTATGATCCAGGCGCACCAGACTCTGTAGCGAGAAATTGAAGCTCCACGCGGCTAAAGCCGGTGGTATCTCCGCTACTTGAGGACATCCTTCTAGCGAGAAACTGAAGCTCCACGCGGCTAAAGCCGGTGGTATCTCCGCTACTTGAGGACATAGTCCTAGGGAGAAATTGAAGCTCCACGCGGCTGAAGCCGGTGGTATCTGCGTTTACTTGAGGATAACCTTCTAGCGAGAAACTGAAGCTCCACGCAACTAAAGTCGGTGGTATCGGCTAACTTTAGTCTCATGTTAGACAAAAGCATCCAGGAAACCTACGCGCCCAACAATGCGTGCTTCGGTTGTGGTCCTGCTAACGCTAAAGGCTTGCACATCCGCAGTTTTCCAAACGGCAATGAACTTGTCGCTGAGTGGCAACCGAAAGAGGAGTACGAGGCATTCCCAGGGATTCTATGCGGTGGAATCATCGGAACGCTGCTGGATTGTCATCTCAACTGGGCTGCAACCTGGCATTTGATGCAGAAGACCGGCGCCGACAAACCACCGTGCTCAGTTACGGCTGAGTATTCAATAAAGCTTTTAAGACCTACACCGACAGATACGCCCGTAAGACTCGTAGCGCGCGTAGTGGAGTCAACTGACGATCGGGCTATTGTCGAGGGTGAATTGATAGCGCATGACAAGGTTTGCGCTATCGGTCGCGGAACGTTTGTAGCGGTGAAACCAGGACATCCGGCGTATCATCGGTGGTAAAGAGATCATTTTTCAGATGTCAATTGGTTTCTGATCTAAGGACCACTATCGTGAACAAGAAATCACCTTCGTTAGCGAATTTGACAGTTGAAAAATGTCAAATGAGATCTGGAAAATGATCTCTTTATTCCGAAACAACTCTTAAGGAAGTATCCAATTGACCAATCTTCTTCATCGACCGCGACGGTTGCGTAAATCTGCAACACTTCGTTCCCTCGTGCGTGAAACACACTTGTCCAGCGCAGATTTTGTTTTGCCACTATTCGTGTGCGCCGGCACTAATGTTCGCCGCGAGGTTTCTTCAATGCCAGGGGTGTTCAACTTGTCGGTCGACGAAGTAACGAAAGAAACGTCGCAAGCTTTCGACGCGGGTGTAAAGAGCGTCATCCTTTTTGGACTGCCGGAAACTAAGGATGAACTTGCGTCGGGCGCATATGCCGATGACGGCGTGGTGCAACAAGCAATCCGGTCGATTCGTAAAGCAACGCCTGACATGCTGATCATGGCTGATACTTGTTTGTGTGAATATACCTCGCACGGCCATTGCGGAGTTGTGCGCGAGGGTGAAGTTTTGAACGACGAGTCGCTCGAACTCCTTGCGCGTACAGCCTTGAGCCAGGCTGAGGCCGGCGCTGACGTGGTTGCGCCTTCCGCCATGATGGACGGGCAGGTCGGAGCGATCCGTGAAACGCTCGACGACGCTCGTCTTGAGAACATTGCCATCATGGCTTACGCCGTGAAGTATGCATCGGCGTTTTATGGCCCGTTTCGAGAGGCGGCAGATAGCGCGCCGGCATTTGGCGATCGTCGGGCCTACCAGATGGATCCACCAAATGCGCGTGAAGCGATGCGTGAAGCGGATCTCGACTATGCTGAGGGTGCTGACATCCTGATGGTGAAACCAGCCACGGTCTATCTCGACATTATCAAGACCGTTCGTGATCGATTTGATGTGCCCGTAGCTGCCTACCACGTCTCCGGCGAATATGCGCTGATCAAGGCTGCGGCTCAAAAAGGCTGGATCGATGAAGAACGGGTAATGCTGGAGACGTTGACAAGCATCAAACGCGCCGGCGCAGACATCATACTCACTTACTACGCGCGCGAGGCCATCAAAGCACTCGCAAAAGCCTGACGGCTTACACGCGGCTTAAACCAAGAAGAACATGACCTTCTATCTGCTGCTGTTCAATTTGCTTTTTCTCGTCGCGCCGCAATTTGGTGGCGCCTGCGGTTGTGAAGACAAGCCGCAGGTCAATGTTTTGGCTGTTGTAAATGGTGTGAAGATCACAAAGCAGGAACTGGGAAGTGACGCGCAAAATAGAATCAGCGAGCTACAGAATGAAGTCGTTAAAGCACGCGAGGCCGAACTGGATTTACAAATCAATTCAATCTTACTTGAGGCCGAAGCAAAGAGACGCGGCTTAACTTCAGCGCAACTCGTGCAACTCGAAGTTATTGGCAGAGTGGCGGAACCGACCGAGGCCGAGGCCGAAGAATTCTACAAGCAGCGAAAAGATCGAATTCCTGATGACTTCAAAACTGTCAAAGCACAGATCATCTTACTTTTAAAATCAGAACGAGAGCGATTCGAGGCATTAAAGTTTGCCGCAGCACTCCGCAACACCGCGAACATCACGGTTACGACTTCGACTGCGACGCCTCCGGTTAACGAAATGGAGTTGAATCGAATCTTTGCGCGAGTTAACAGTCGGGCCATTACATCGCGAGACATCGAAGAGAGTCTCAAGCCGCTGATCTACGCCGTGCAGGATCAGGTTTACTCGCTTCGTAAACAAGATCTGGATACGAGAATCAACGACATGCTTTTGGAGCAGGAAGCGAAGAAGCAGAACACGACTGCGGCCGCACTTCTTTCAAAAGCAATTCGCGCAAAGCTTCCGATCATTACTGACCAACAGGCCAAGGTGTTTTACGATGCCAATAAAGCGCGAATCACTGGTGACTTCGACAAGGTCAAACTTCAGATCGTTGGGTATCTCACCCAGCTGGAAGAACAAAAATTGAATCAGGCGTTTGCAACAGAACTCCGCGCGAATGCCGCCGTCCAGATCTACCTTACTCCACCTGATCCTCCAGTTTTTAAAATCGCTACAGACGAGCAACCAATGCGCGGGAATGCGAACGCCAAAGTGACAGTCGTGGAGTTTAGCGACTTTGAATGCCCGAGTTGCGCGATGGAACAATCAGTATTTGATCGACTGGTAACGGAATTTGGCGCCCAGGTTAAGTTCGTCGTGCGCGACTTTCCACTCGACCAACACAAGGATGCGGTCAAAGCTGCTGAGGCGGCAGAAGCTGCTCGCGCCCAGGGCAAGTAC
>QHXL01000678.1:1895-3418 GCA_003222935.1 Acidobacteriota bacterium | reverse complement strand
CCCCGGGTGAGACCACCAAGACGATCACCGTGTTCATCACCAATGACGTTCTGGTGGAGAACCCGGAAGATTTCTTCATATTCCTGAACGGCCCAAACGGTTCACGAGTTCACCAACCATCCTCCCTTCTCGTCACGATTAATAGCGATGATGTTCCAGGTTTACCTAATCCGGTTGATAATTCCGATTTCTTTGTTCGCCAACACTATCGCGACTTCCTGAATCGCGATCCTGATCCAGGTGGGTTGGCGTTTTGGGTAAATGAGATCGAGGTATGTGGTGCTGACACTCAATGTCGCGAAGTGAAACGGATAAACGTCTCGGCAGCGTTCTTTCTTTCAATTGAGTTTCAGGAGACAGGCTACTTCGCTTATCGAACTTACAAAGCGGCTTTGGGTGATGCAACTTCTCCAAATGTTGATGGAACAGTCCCGGTTATTCGGCTGGACAATTTTCTCTTTGACAGTAAACAAATCGGGGAAAATGTTCAGGTTGGAATTGGTAATTGGGAGCAGCAGCTCGACAATAATAAGAACAAGTATCTCTCAGAGTTCGTCGCCCGTCCTCAATTCCTTCTCGTCTTTCCAATCAGCATGACCGCTGATCAGTTTGTAACGAAAATGAACCAGCAGGCTGGGGGCGTCCTCTCGGCCGAGGAACAAACGGAACTGGTCGCAATTCTTGGGAACACTCCAGGAGATTTCGCGAAACGTGCGCAGGTGCTTAGAAGAGTTGCGGAAGATTCCAACCTGCACCAAAACGAATCTAACCGAGCCTTCGTGCTGATGCAGTATTACGGCTACCTGCGGAGAAATCCGGACGACCCCCAGGATACAAACTTCGGAGGTTGGAAGTTTTGGCTCGACAAGCTTAACCACTTCAACGGCAATTTCGTGGACGCTGAGATGGTTAAGGCATTTCTGCTGGCGGGTGAATACCGAGCGCGGTTTGGCAATTGAGTAAGTTCAGATTGCAAATTCATAAAACAAAAGACCTGGCCGAAACCAGGTCTTTTGTCATTTGATGACTAAAGAGTTGTTCAGCCTACCCGCGGGCTCTGACGCGACTCGCTGCCAGGGCAAGTTCTCGTGCTCTTGGCATCGCGTCAACAGCACGCGCTACTTGTGGGTCAGCATCGTTAAAGACTTGCGTCGCAACACGAAAACCGTAAGCGGCTGACAAGACGTTGTAACGCAACTGTCGCTCGGCAAAGGTTCGCGAACGATCCAATTGATCCGGCGTTACTTTGAAGATTGCCTTACTCGCCGCAAACTTCTTCAACTCCTTGAACAGCGGGTCAGTGACTGGATAGTCAGCACTCTCGAGGTCATGATCGAATTCGATAGCCCGTTGAATCTTGTAGCTGTCGAAACCCGCAACGCGGCCGGCGATGACTTCGAGAGAGAACGCAAAAATGACGTCGCGCAAATGAACCTCAGCTGCGCTAATTCTTCCCGGCTTAACATTTTCGTCCGGAGAAATCCCTCCGCCCCCGTAAACAGCCCGACCCGTATCCGTATGGC
>QHXL01000678.1:693-1883 GCA_003222935.1 Acidobacteriota bacterium | reverse complement strand
GATTCTTGTCAGCAACGAGTCCACTCGGGTAGTAATAGTTATAGCCAACGTTTGAGTAGTCGCGCTGAATCAAGCGACCCGACGGCGTGAAGTACTTGGCGATGGTCAGCAATAGCGCCGAATCATAATCAAGCTGGAAAGGAAACTGAACGAGACCCTTACCAAAAGTTGTTTCACCGACGATCAGTGCGCGATCGTGATCTTGCAAAGCACCCGCGACAATTTCAGATGCCGACGCGGACTCGCCGTTTACCAGTACAACGACCGCAACATTATCAGGTGAGTCGTTGACGGCTGCATAAGCCTGCGAGCTATCGCGAAAACGACCCTTCTGCGAAACGATCATCTGACCGCGTTGTAAGAAAGTATTCGCCACGCGTACTGCCTGGATCAAAAGTCCGCCGCGATTGCCGCGAAGATCGAGGACCAACATGTTCATGCCTTTGGCATGCAGCTGTTTCAACGACTGCTCGAACTCATCGGCAGTGGTTAAATTAAATCCACCAGTCATCGCTACATATCCAACTCCGGGACGAAGCATGTACGACTGGGCAATTGACGGAAGCGAAACCGCGTCGCGAATAATACTCACTGTCTCCGACTGATGATTACCAGGATGTTCGACAGTGACTTTCACTGTCGTTCCACGCGGGCCGAGTAAGAATTTTCTGACTTCAGGATAGGTCTTGCCCTTCATCGACTGACCGTCTACTGCGGTGATGCGATCACCGTAACGCAGTCCGGCTCTATAGGCCGGCGAGTCGTTGAATGTTGCACGAATAAATGTGTTTACGTCCGACCCCTCGCGCAAGTCTTCAATCGTCGCGCCGATGCCAAAGTATTCGGAACGTTGTTCAGTGCGGAACGAGGCGTAGTCAATCGGATCGAAATACGTCGAGTGTGGATCCAGCACGCCAAGCATGCTGACGATCGACGACTTGAATATCGAGTTGTAGTCGAGTTTCTTGCCGTCGATATGGTTTGCCTGAATTACTGACAATGCTTCAGCCAGGTCGCTCTTAATTTGAGGGGCTGCTGCTCCGAACTTTCCCGAGGATGGGTTTGCGGTAGTGGTTGAGCGCTCCGGGGTTGCCGTGGCTCGCCGGGCCGAACGGTTTTGCTGCGCAAGAATAAACGCCGGAACCGCTAAGGCTAAAAGTAGGAATAGTACGCCCGGGGCGAAGAATCTT
>QHXL01000678.1:0-680 GCA_003222935.1 Acidobacteriota bacterium | reverse complement strand
CTCCTAAAACTGTTTGTTGCTAATACCCGCGTGTTGATCGCCAAATCCGATGCCGGTTTCGGTGCGAAAACGGGGACGCCAGAATAACACGAAGCACTGGAGCTTTTGAATGTACGCTGACCGTTTACCTAAGGTTCAAGGCGGCCACATCTGAATAGCTGGAGTTGGCGTTCAAAAACCTTAACTTTTGTCGGATCAAGTTTCGACAGTTTGGATTAAGACCTAACTCGGGGCCGGGAACCTCTGCGAATAGGTAGATGCAGCGGGCGATAATTTGGTCGCCCACAAATTTTTTGATAATTGCAGGCAGATCGCGATGCGTGATGCGCCTCAGCGGCGACAACTACTTAAGTTTCGGTGACGCCACTGAAGGTTAAGCTGTTGTGCGCTATAATTTCCCTCGTTCGCGCACACCTGAAGTTAATGGAGACAATTTGATGCCCATCCGAAGAGTCGTTGCTCTATCACTAATTCTGTCGCTTTGTTGCCTGCCCGTACTCGGACAGAACGGTAATGCTGACTTACTTGCCCGAATTCGCAAGGAAGCAATGGAACGTTCCCAGATCATGAAGACCATGCACATGTTCACGGACGTTTACGGTCCTCGCTTAACCGGTTCACCTAACCACAAAAGCGCAGCCGATTGGGCCGTCAGCCAAATGACATCCTGGGGCCTGGAA
>QHXL01000227.1 GCA_003222935.1 Acidobacteriota bacterium | reverse complement strand
TAGATTGCCGCTGCTTGCGACGGCGTCTCCAGAAACTCAGTCCAGCCACCCGACAAGCTCGATAGCTCGACCAACGCCGATTGCAACTTGGCGTACTCCTCGGCCCGGTAACGTAGTGCCTGCACAGGTGTCACTTTCTTTCGTGCTGCATCGCGAGCTTTGAATGCATCCTGTGCGCCCTTCGACAAAGTTGGCAGCCATTCACTAGTCGCTCGTTCATCATCCGCGCGTATTCGTTCGACTTGTTCTATTGGCGACAGACCAATGAACTTAGCGCCGGGGATCACTGTATAGATCGTCGCTCTCGACGCTTCTACCGCACGATACACGTCGTCCAAACTGAATTCTGTCATTCCTGCTCGCTGGAGTTTTAATTGTGCTTCAACATCCATTTGCGCAGCAGCGAACCATTCAGATGGAAGATCGGGAGGAACTGAAGGAACTATGATCGGATTGCGGAGGTACTTAGCTTCATCGCCGTCAGTTTGGAAGACGATGATTGGTCGCTGGTCCTCGGCATCAAACGCCTCTTTCAACGTTGCAAGCAGCGAACTGTATTGAGCACTGAGACCGAGACGTCTGTTTTTTCCCCCAAGACCCAGAAAACCATTCTTACCCTTGCTTCGTTCAATCAACAGGTCCAATTTCTTTTTGAGTTCGGCCTTGTTGCTGGTGAAGTCAGACAACATTTCGATATCGTCAGTAATGATCGCCATGGTATCTCGTTGACCGAGTTTATCGATCATTACTTTTGCAGCTTCGACACTGTCGCGAATATAAGGAAACTGGCTGCCGCTGTAATCGATGATCAAGACGATCGAACGCGGGACGCTTGTGTTGCTGCCGAGCAGAAAATGGCCCACCTGCTGCGGCTGCCCGTCTTCAACAATTAGGAAATCGGATGCAGCTAAACCCTTTACGGCACGACCCCGGCCGTCGAGTACGAGCAGATCGCTTGCAACGAGTGTCGTCTGAAAAGTAACGACATCGTCATCAGGCTCCGCACCCGCGTTGGCAGGGTTGTTATCGGTAGTCTGGTTCTGTTCCGGGTCCCACTTGAGCTTCTTGAGGCTGGAGCCGAACTCTTTGGTCCTGGGCTGGTCGCGTTTCTGTTGAGCGAAGACAGTAACGCCTATCAGCAGAACAAGAGCGACGATAAAACAAAGGTGGTATTGCTTTGGCATCCGGAACAGGGGAACAAAAATCTACGGGGAGTGTTGTTGAGAGTAGCACTGACGAAACGAGAATTGAAGCCACCAATTCTGATTAGGACGGGTTAAAGTGAAACGCCTGAAATGTTCAACGAGAATATCGAGGAGATGTGAATGCCTGTACGACGATCAATCTGGGTAATAGCTCTTCTTATCGTAGTAACTACACAGATTGATGCCGCCACTCTGCCGAGAGGTTTCACCGAGACTCAAATAAGCGGCGTGTCGTCGCCCACGGCGATGGAACTTGCTCCCGACGGACGCATCTTTGTGTGTCAACAAACTGGACAGTTGCGCGTAATCAAAAACGATGTGGTCCTGCCTACTCCGTTCGTAGCTCTCAGTGTCGACTCTTCCGGGGAAAGTGGCCTACTGGGAGTTGCAGTTGATCCGAACTTCGCGTCAAACGGTTTTGTTTATCTCTACTACACCGTATCGACTTCGCCTCGACACAATCGAGTGAGCCGGTTCACTGCGAATGGCGATGTAGCCGCGGCTAATAGTGAATTCATTGTCCTCGAACTCGACAACCTCTCGAGCGAAACCAGACACGACGGAGGTGCCATTCACTTCGGGCCAGATGGAAAACTCTACGTGGCGGTGGGTGAGAATGCGAATCCCTCAAACTCACAAACGCTCAACAACGAGCTCGGGAAAATGCTGCGTATCAACCCCGACGGTTCGATTCCAGGTGATAATCCGTTTTTCAATACAGCGTCAGGCAACAATCGTTTGATCTGGGCTCTCGGTTTGCGCAATCCATTTACCTTTGCGTTTCAACCGGGTACGGGCCGGATGTTTATTAACGACGTGGGCGAATTAACCTGGGAAGAGATAAATGATGGAATTGCCGGGTCGAATTACGGTTGGCCCGCGACCGAAGGTCCAGGTTCGAATCCCTCGTTCCGCTCGCCCCTATTTTCTTACGGGCATGGGAACAGCCCGACAACCGGATGCGCGATCACGGGCGGCGCTTTTTACAATCCTACGACGATCAATTTCCCCTCGAGTTACGTTGGGAAATATTTCTTCGCTGATGCTTGCCTCGGTTGGATTCGAGTCTTGGATCCGTCAAATGGCAACGCGGCACCATTTGCTGATGGTATTGGTGTACCGGTCGATCTGAAAGTCGGGAACGACGGGAGCCTGTATTACCTGGCGATTGGATCGTCTTCAGTGTTTCGTGTACGTTTCACAAACCCGTCGACCATTACACAAAATCCTGGCGCTCCAATCGTAGCGGCAGGCGCCGTCGCGCTGATCTTATTAGCTTTAGCAGCTGCGCTCGTAGTTCGTCGTGCGCGCGTCCGACGTCAATCGAGACCAAGCTCCGACACTTCAAAAGTCAAATAAAATGATTTTTAATCAAGGCTAGCTCTTAGTGACCTTGTTGCCGCCTGCCACTTTCAAATTGATCACAATCCTTGTAGAGGTCACCGGCTTGGCCGTCGACAAAGTTAACTTCTGACCGCGCTCCTGGCGCTCACCTTTATCGACCGCGCCCGGTGGACCAGGTGCCGTCACTACATTAGGCTCGATCGTAGTCTGCATACCTTCGGGCTCCACAACCTGGATCAACATCCTGGCATTACCCGCAGTGATACTGAACTTGCTCGCTGATTCCTTCTTCAGCTCACCATCAGCATGCAGGACCGAAGTAACCACCGAAGGTTTTGCCAGCTCCACTTCATCACGCACGGCGAACCCAACCCCGGGTCGATACTCAAATTCACGTACGAACTTCTTAACACCGACCTCAGGCTCGTAAGCACTGGTAGCATCACCACGCACAACTACAGAGTCGCTGCCCAGTTTCACATCAACGATCCGAATCTGATTCAGTCGCTCGTAAGAGACATCGGTGAAAACATCATGACCCGCGCCTTCTTTCGCCTGGCCCTTGCCGTCAAAGAGCAAAGTATTGTGATGGGTCGTTAAAGGAATGCCGGCATACCCTGTGTCGCCGGTCAGGTACTGACCTGCGGCAAAAATAATGAAGCTGTTTGCGTCCGGATGCGCATGGCCGGAAGACAGACGCCACTCGGGAACTTGTTCAAGTTGCGCCAGCGTGTGGTGACCTTCACTTGGACCACACTTGAAGGCAAAGGCCGTGGCATTCGTCGTCCAATCACTTCTCCAGAAAAACACATCGTGGTCTTTGAAATGATAGGACGTCGGCTGCTGTTGAAGGGGCACGGCCTTGATGCCAGGCTCGTACCAGACCAGCGACCAGTAGTCTTCGGCATTGACCTGGTTGAAACTCTTCAACCATTCGGCGACACCCTGTGCTTCGCCACTCCGAAAACGTTGAGCCAGTCGATAAAGCAAGTTGTAGTTTGTATTAAAGTGACCGCCGGGATGAGTTCGCGGGTACTCTTCACCTTTACCGGCTCGCGTCAATGGTCCCTCGAAGATGTCGCCAAAATCAAACACATACTTTCCGTCGGGCAACATCGAATGCGCAACGTACTTGTACATATTTTGGAAGCCGGGATGATCGTAGAGATCCTCCCCGGTGGCGTGTGCATGCGCATCGAGATAATGAACCAGCCAGGGTGTCGAGAAAATCCAGTACTCAAATCCCTCGTAGTAATAACCGTCCTGCGAATAGGTCGCAAGCACGCGATCGAAGATGGCGCGCGACAAACTGGCCCACTCGGCAGCTTCCGGCACTTCGCCGTAAAGCGCGTACGCAGTCACACCCAGACCGGCAATTGGAATGAACGTGTGATTCTGGCTGTAGGCGTACGTCTTTCCTGATTTTGATTTGAAATACTCGACCATGAGTCGCGCTTGCTTGACCAGCTTATCCCGGTAGACGGCGCGTTCAGATTCACTCAGATCGTTGTAAAGCAGGTCGTAACCCAAACCCAATCCATACAACAGGTGCCCGGCAGCAAGGTCCACGTTTGGTTTGTTGTTCGCGTAACCCCAGATGTCGTAACTCACAGCTGCATCCATGAACTTCTTCGCAGCCGCGAGATACTTTTTGTCCTGCTCGATCTTGTAAACAAACGCCGCTTCCGCAATCGCCAACCCTACGTCGTTTTGCGCGCGACGCTTTTGCGCCGGTGGAGCAGCCGGTTCCGTCGAGAGTGCGCGAACATTGGCTAACGTTCGCTGCCAGAGGTCTTTGTGAGTTGAGCGGGCCCGAACGCGAAGTTGGTCCAACTCCTCGTCAGTGACGTAGACACGCGGATGCACCCCTGCCAGTTCTGGTTTCAAGCTCGACTTGCGCGAACGCATCAACTCAACCAGCGGGTGTTCACCTTTGAGTTTCTTACTGCCAGCTTTTTCCTGTTTCAGCTCACGCGCATCTTGAGCGAGCAGGGAAAGCGACGACGAGAACAAAACGACCGCCAGGCTAATTAGTGCCAAGATTTTTTGGGAGTTAGAGTTCATTCCATGTAAGCCAATCTGCAATCAAATTGTAACGATATGCTTCAGCTTGTCGTGTCGCAGTTAAGGACGCCCTCGGTTTAGTCACGACAAGCTGAAGCATATCGGACATCA
>QHXL01000226.1 GCA_003222935.1 Acidobacteriota bacterium | reverse complement strand
AGCATCCTGGCTAGTTTGTATTCCACCCGGCAAAGGGTTTTTCAAATCTGCTGCCACGATCCGATCGTGCTCGAAGATTATTGTTCCTTCCGATCCGGTGATTTCAATGCGCCGATCATAACCGGGATACACGGACGTGGCGGCTTCTAATGTCCCGACCGCACCATTTGCAAATTCTAAAGTCGCGACAAGGGTGTCTTCTGATTCGATGTCATGAAGCGCTGTTAGCGATTTCGCATACACCCGCTCGACGTCACCCAGCAACCAGAGCAAGAGGTCGATTGTATGCACGCCCTGGTTCATGAGTGCACCGCCGCCATCAAGGTCAAGTCGGCCGCGCCAGCGTGAGCCAGCGTAGTACTCCGGTGGTCGATACCACTTCACGCGTCCGGATACGAGTATCAACTTTCCCAGGCCACCGTTATCGATAAGCTCCTTTAACCGAACACTGTCTGACGCAAAACGATCCTGGAAGCAGACCGCGAGTTTAAGATTCCGCTGATCGCACTCACCGATCAATGCGTCGGCCTGTTCGACTGTGATGTCGATTGGCTTCTCAACGAGGACGTGTAGTCCGCGTCGCGCACATTCAATTCCTTGTTGCGCGTGGAGGCCGGAAGGACTGCCAATCATAACTGCGTCGAGTGGTTTGTGATTCAGAAACGACCCAATATCGGTAAAGGTCGCCGCGTTGTGTCGGGCGCCAAGCTGCGCAACCTTCTCATGGTTTGCGCCGAGAAACGCAGAAACCGTTGCGCCTTCAGTTTCAGCGACTGCTCGCGCGTGAGTTTCACTAATTCCACCGCCGCCGATGATGCCAAAGTTGATCATAAATTCTCATTCGACTCAGTTTGATTTCTTCTCTGCGCTTTCTCTGCGTCCTCGGCGTCTCTGCGGTGATCCTTTGTGATAACTCTCTTACCGCAGAGACCCCGAGGACGCAGAGAAAGCGCAGAGAATCACCGAGCTTTGCAACCTTACAAGTTAAGAATCGCGTCCCAAATATCGGGACCTACGGGAACGCCCAGCGTTAGGCTTTCCTTTCGAATCTCAAGCGTGCGCTCGCCAGGATACCGGACCATAGCTGGATCACCTGACGCACTCTTCATGAACTCGAGAGTTTCATTCACGATTCTTTCGCGATCCGTTTCCAACGGAGCAAGCGCGATAAATACTTGCGATAGACGCGTCTCTTTTGCTACCTCACCTGGAATTTGATGCGTGCCAACTCCATCAGAAAGAAGTGTAGCGACAAGGTCGAGCAGCAGCGAAAGTCCCGAGCCTTTCCAGTAACCAATCGGCAACGGTCGATTCGACGACTCAATCTCAACAGGGTCTCTTGTCAACTCGCCGTCAAGATCGAATCCGCCTGCCACCGGCAACTGTTCTCCCTTTCGTCGATAAGACTCCAACGCGCCAAATGAAAACTGCGACATCGCCATATCCAACACGACGTGACCTCCAGCCCGTGGCACTGCTATGACAAGCGGGTTGTTTCCGATTGTTGGTTTTGTGCCACCCCACGGCGGAAGATTCGGCAATGTGTTGGTCCAACAGATTCCAATGTGACCAGCGTCTGCCGCCTGCCATCCGTAACTACCGCCGCGCATCCAATGATTTGTATTTCGCATTGCGACGCAGCCAAGACCTTGCGTTGTTGCCACAGATACTGCTCGCTCCATCGCATCGTGAGCGTTCAAGTTGCCGGCGCCTGAGCATCCATCCCAACGCTCAAACGCGCCAAGCGCGGTGATCAACTTTGGGCTCGCATGAACATCAACGATTCCACTTTTGATTGTTTCGATGAAACGTGGAAAACGATGAAGTCCGTGGGAATAGACACCGTCTCGACTGGCCTCCGCAAACAGTCGAGCACACAACCAGGCCCGATCTTCCGAAAAGCCCAGGCCCACGAGTACACGGTGTAGTGTCTCGCAAACTACCTCGAATGAAATTCTAATCAAAGGACGGGTTGAAGACTTACAAGATTATGGCGGAAGGGAATCGATGTGATTCATCCTCCCGCCATGTCGGTGTCTATTTAGCAGTCGCGGAACTCGCCGGACCAGACGCTTTCTTTACATACTTGTCGTACCAGGCAAGGTAACGTTCAAGCCGGTCTCGCTGGTAACTTGGACGTTGGATACCGTGATTTTCATTGGGGTAGATGATGAGTTGAGTGTCGATACCCAGGCTTCGCAACGCTTGATACATTTGCTGACTGCCTTGAACCGGCACGTTGAAATCACGCTCGCCACCAAGGAAAAGCGTCGGAGTTTGAATGCGATCGGCGTGTAAAAACGGATAGGAGATCTTCACATACGTTTCCCAGGCTTTCGGATTCCAGGGTGGACCAATCTCGTAGTCATACTGAATGATGTATTGATCCGTTCCGTAGAATGCGACAGTAAACGCGGTGCCTGCACCACTCGTTGCTGCTTTGAATCGATTGTCGGTAGCGATCAAGTAGTCAGTCAGGATGCCGCCATAACTCCAACCGCCAACGCCAAGTCGATCGGGATCTGCAACACCCATCTTGATAACGTGATCGACTCCCGCATGGAGATCCTGGACTTCGTAATTACCCCAATCAGCAAAGATCGAACGTGAAAACTTTTGTCCGCGACCTGAACTGCCTCGATAGTTCACGGCCAACACTGCATATCCGTTAGCAGCAAAGAACTGTCGCTCAGTGCTAAATGAGTGTTGGTCTTGACCATTTGGACCACCGTGGATACGAAGGAGGAGCGGAACTTTTGTGCCTCGAACGTAACCGACCGGGTAAGTAAGGAGCCCATTAACGTCAGTGCCATCTTTACTCTTAAATTCGATTCTTTCTGTCGCGCCCAGGTCCAACTCAGCAAGCAAAGCATCGTTCTGATGAGTAATTTGCCGCAGGGCATTATTTTCGAAAGCGTAAATTTCACCAGCCTTCGTATCTCCGCCTGACATAACGATTGTGCGTCCGCCAGCGGTATTCCACGACGACATCACGATTGGCGGTTTCATTAATTTCTCAACCGCTCCGCCTGAAATACTTGCTCGCGCCGGATAGACGGAGCGATCGTCAGTCACGAAAAATGTTAGCGACTTACCATCGGCAGTAAATCGAGCTGTTGAGACACCTCGGTCGAGGTCTTCGGTTGGCTTGAAGCGAATGGGTGTGCCGTTGCCGTCGGTTGCCACGAGCGAAATGTGGTCCATGCCGTAGGCGCCAAACTTCTTTTCATCCCCGTCGATGAAAGCGATCCACTTGGAGTCCGGGCTCCATTCCGGTCGTGAGCGCCCGGCGCGAATAGCCGCCGTCGTCAGGGGTTTTTCGGTCGAACCTGGTTGGGCATCAACCACGAAGAGTTGGGCTGAAGGGTCTCGGTCCGGGTCGTCCCCGTGGTTACTCATGAATGCGATTCGAGTGCTGTCAGGCGACCAGGCAGGTGAACTCTCGTCAAACTTGGCGGTCGTCAATCGATCGAGTTTTTTTGTAGCGACGTCGAAAAGATAGATGTAGGAACGGCGACCGGAGAGCACGTAACCCTGCCCGTCTTGTTTGTATTTGTAGCGATCAATAACTATCGGTTTTGGAACGCGAGGCGTGGCTGTCGTTCCCGGCTGCGGTGATGGCGCGGGTTCTGACTCTGGATCGGGATCACCGATCACGAGTGCGAGTCGTTTGGAATCGGGTGACCACTCGTATCCCTGGAGTCGACCTTTTGTTTCGGTGAGTTGTTGAGCTTCACCGCCGGCTCGATCGAGTAGCCAAACTTGACTGCCGCGCGCTTTTCCAGGTCGTGATGAGGTAAAGGAAATGTACTTTCCGTCCGGACTCCAGCGTGGAGAACTTTCACTTTCCTGGCCGAAGGTAATCTGTCGATCATTTGTTCCGTCGATACTGGCTAACCAGATATGTGCAGCACTCTTGTCTTCCTTGGTGTCAGTTGTTCCGACCACGTAGGCGATCCATTTGCCGTCCGGTGAAAGTTGCGGGTCTCGCACATCACGAAAACGGGGAATGTCCTCCAACTTGAGTGGGTGTCGCGTCGTCTGGGCAACGACGGCTAGTGCAGAAAGTAGAATTACAAATAGAACGTAAGACTGAGCTTTGCGGAACATGAAAGTCCTCCTGAGAGAGAATGCAACTGACGAAACGCGCTTGTTGAAATTAACTAAGAACTACCTGGAAAGTGGGTCGTATTTTACACAGACAAAGGCGATTCTATCCACTGCAAAAGAGCAAAAGATACATTGGGGCTTCGTACAAAAGTCCAAATGCCACCTGCCGCAGTGGGTGGAACGTACAAGCGCGGAGTTCCAACGAATGTCTTGAATGCCACCCACGGGAGTGGGTGGATCGTTTCAAGTCCGACCTACGAGGAGGAACTTCCAACGAGGGTCTGAATCCCACCCACTGCCGTGAGCGAGGTCCAAAAAATCAAAACTGAGAAGGCCTTTTACTTCAATACACGTTGAACCTCATCACAACGTAAAGCCAGAACGACACAAATTTTCTGTCTTTTACCGCCGGCAGAAAAACTGTCTGACGCGCCGCCTCTACCGCCTTTTCATCGAGGCCTGCACCGAGGCTATTCATAAGTTTTACGACGCCAATACTTCCATCGGGCAGCAACTCAACGTTCATTGTGATCTCACCGCTAATTTGTCGTCGTCGTCCCTCTTCTGAGTAACGCGGTAATGCCTTAGACAAAACAACAGGCTTCCGGTCGGCGACGGGTGGTGCGTAAGCTTTGTTCTGGCCGTCGTGCAACAGTTCAAGAAACTTTTTCGAGGTTTTCTTGTCGCCGCGCGAACTCAGTACTGCATTCCCCGTCTCACGCAACGATTGCCACCATGATATTTCTTCGGGCGTACCCGGAAGGTTCGGTTCCGGGACTCTAAATCTATCCTGGCGAGGTGGCGGTTCAGATCGTGGCGGTTCAGATCGCGGCGGCAAATCGATTCGTACCTGACCAGATGCAGAAATAGAGATCGCAAAAAGAGCGATACAGAACAAACCAAGCAGAGTCGTCTTTCTATTGCTGCTCATTTTTAATTTGCTCCTTGTAAGCTTTTTCTCGGTTGTCGAGGAATCCTACCTTTGTCCGAATATGTTACTCGTCCGATGGAATTAGACAAGTGTTCGTGAAGAACTACCCTCAGTAAACGGATCTTAGCCGCAGACTTACGCAGATAGCCGCAGATGCGAGAAGATTGTTCACATTAGATCTGCGTTCATCTGCGTAAATCTGCGGCTAAAATCCCGCCCCTATTCAAATAAGTTGGAGCGGGAGGGCGGCGCTCCGAAGTGCCGCCCCAACAAAGCCGGCGAGGTTTA
>QHXL01000225.1:9859-15080 GCA_003222935.1 Acidobacteriota bacterium | reverse complement strand
ACTTAGCTTAAACACGAGTTGTTGTCTATACGCTTCAAAATAGCAAGAAGTTATACTCAAGTATCATCCACATCAAAACGGGTTTTCCGTCTTTGAGTGCAGGAACAAAATCTATTCCGCTTTGCTACATTACAGCACGCCACAGCGGGCGTGTGCTTTGTCCTGCCAGAGCACGCTGACCAGCACAAAAAAAGATGCTGGCTAATTACGGCCAGCATCCTAATTTTGACTTTGACGTTGCTTTTCTTACGCATTGATACCATGACACTTCTTGTATTTCTTACCTGAACCGCAAGGACATGGTTCATTACGCCCGGTCTTGGGTTGATCGCGTACTACCGTTTTGACCTTGCCGTCTTCTTCGCCAGCTGGTGCCGCACCTTGATTAGGTCCAGTAAAAGTCAATGGACGACGAGGGCCTCGTCGAACGCGCAGTGCCTCAGGCGGCTCTTCCGAAACAATCTGCAAATTAAACAGCGATCGAATTGTAGTGGTATCGATTCGATCAAGCATTTCCTGGAAAAGGTCGAAGCTCTGTTTCTTATATTCGACTAGCGGATCCTTTTGGCCGTAACCAACGAGACCAATTCCCTGCTTCAAGTGATCGAGCGACAGCAAGTGATCTTTCCACTGAGCATCAATGATGTTCAGCATGATTATGCGTTCATAAGTGCGCATTGCCTCGGCGCCAATTTGCTCTTCCTTCCGAGCGTATTTGACCTTGAGCTTTGCCCAGATCTCATCAATAACTTCTTGACTCGAATACTCTGGAAGGTCGAGCCCTTCGCTATCACTGTCGAAGTCGTAAATACTCTTGATCTGAATCTTGTAGTTATCGACATCCCAATCGTCTTGCGACACGTCAGGATTGAGGTACTGCTTTGTCAGGTCAGACAACAAGTCGTACGCGACACCTGCTGCCGGAGGATCACCCATTAAGTAATCACGCTGATCGGGTTCTTCCATCAACTGCCGGCGTAGACCATAAATGGTCTCGCGCTGCTTGTTCATCACGTCGTCGTATTCGAGTAGGTGCTTGCGAGATTCAAAGTTACGGCCTTCTACCGACTTCTGTGCCGCTGCGATTCTCTTCGACACCATTCCCGATTCGATCGCAACGCCCTTTTCCATCCCGAGGCGTTGCATCAGCGCCTTGACCTTATCGCCCGCAAAAATGCGCATCAAATCGTCTTCTAGCGACAAGAAGAATCTTGATGAACCGGGATCACCTTGTCGTCCTGCGCGTCCACGGAGTTGATTATCGATTCGTCGCGACTCGTGTCGTTCAGTGCCTACGATATGAAGGCCACCGAGGCTGACGACTTCTTTGTGTTCATCTTCGACAATTCGCTTCGCCTGGGCATAGGCGGTCTGCCACTGTTCTTCCGTGGCCTCATCGGGATCTATTTCATCTCGCTTGAGAAATTCGCGAGCCATGAAATCAGGATTGCCGCCGAGCAGAATGTCAGTACCACGACCAGCCATGTTTGTCGCAATAGTGACTGATCCCTTGCGTCCTGCCTGCGCCACGATTTCAGCTTCACGCTCGTGAAACTTCGCGTTCAGCACGTTATGAGGCACTGATTCTTTCACCAGCCGGCGAGCAATTAACTCAGAATTCTCAACCGACACAGTACCAACGAGCGCGGGTTGACCCTTCTCGTAGCACTGTTTGATCTCGTCGATGACGGCGTCCCACTTTTCCGGGAGCGTGCGGTAAATCACGTCCGAGAAGTCGGTGCGAACCATTGGCATGTGCGTCGGAATTACGATAACGTCCAGTTTGTAAGTTGAATTGAACTCGGCCGCTTCGGTTTCCGCCGTACCTGTCATTCCCGACAGTTTTTCGTAGAGTCGGAAGTAGTTTTGCAACGTGATAGTTGCAAGGGTCTGATTCTCCTTCTCGATCACCACACCTTCTTTTGCTTCGACGGCCTGGTGGAGCCCATCGGACCAGCGCCGACCTTTCATTAAGCGGCCCGTAAAGTCGTCGACAATGATCACTTCGCCGTCCTGGACCACGTATTGATGATCTAATCGATAAAGTGTGTGGGCCTTCAATGCCTGTTCGACGCAGTGAAGCAGTTCCATGTTGGAGGGATCGTAAAGATTCCCGACGCCTAGAAGACGTTCTGATTTGTCAACGCCTTCTTCTGTGAGTACGGCGGTGTGCGCTTTTTCGTCGACGACGTAGTCACCGGTCTTCTTGCCCTCGACGTCTTCGCCGCGTTTTAGATGTGGAATGATTGCATCAGCGTTCTTGTACTTGTCGGTTGCCTCATCTGATGGACCAGAGATGATCAGAGGAGTTCGCGCTTCGTCGATCAGAATCGAATCTACTTCGTCGACCACGGCGAAGTAGTGTCCTCGCTGTACACAAGTAGCAAGATCAAACTTCATGTTGTCGCGGAGATAGTCGAACCCGAATTCGTTGTTCGTTCCGTACGTGATGTCGGAGGCGTACGCGGCCTGGCGTTCGAAGTCGTCCATGTCGTTTTGGATACAACCCACTTCGAGTCCAAGGAAGCGATGAATTTGGCCCATCCATTCCGCGTCTCTTGATGCCAGGTAATCGTTAACGGTGATGACGTGAACCCCACCGCGCCCGGTCAGGGCATTTAGATATGAGGGCAACGTCGCAACGAGCGTTTTCCCCTCACCGGTACGCATCTCAGCGATCATGCCCTGGTGTAGAACAATTCCGCCGATCATCTGAACGTCGAAGTGGCGCATGCCGGTGGTGCGCACGCTTGCTTCCCTAACAGTTGCAAAGGCGTCAGGAAGAAACCCATCCAATGCTTCTCGCTCGCGTCGCTTTCGCTCTTCCTTGTCTTTGGTATCACCAACGGCGCGCTGCACAGTTTCTTTAAACGTAGCAGTGCGCGCGCGAAGTTCTTCGTCAGACAATTTTTGCAGAGACGGTTCGAGAGAGTTGATCTTTTCGATCAGGGGTTGAATAGACTTTAGAAAACGTTGATTACTACTACCGAAAACCTTCGTCAGAAATTTATCGAAACTCATGTCTAATACTCAGCTCCACTCTAAATAGTCGGTTGTTAATATCAGCCCTTGTGACAATGTTTTGATTTTAGTTGAGGCTCTTTCGGAGAGGCAAGCGGGCCTAAATGTAGGGGCGTCCCTCCGTGGGCGCCCCTTTTCAGTTGAGAAGCCATCCGTTCGCTTGAGGAGGGCGCCTACTACAAATTAGTTACTCACCAGGCTCCAGTTGTTTCTTTATCATATCGACCACGCTCTGACGCGGCATTGAGAAATTCACCACCACTTTCTTCCCGTCTGGTGTTGCGTTTGTGTTTCGCATCAGGACTTCTTCGTCTTTACCCTGCGTGGTGCCGGCGCCAAGTACCAGCACAGCGTTCAAAGCTTTTGCCAGGACGCGAGCGTTTGCGGGCGATGATGCTTCCGACTCGACCGACGCCAACACTTCGCTTTCACCCTGCTTGATTGTGAATTTGACCGTTGCCCCAGGATTGTCGTTACTGATTGGCTTCAAGTAAATCAGAAATCCACTGTCGTTAAGAGCCGCAACCATCCGTCCAAATACATCGATCAGGTTCGGGTCGCCTGACTTCTTTGTGAAACGAGGGTTGATCAGTTTTCCGTTCTTGTCCAACTCAGCTTCGATAATGACCTCGAACGGTTGGTCGATATTAAGTTTGCCCTGGTCCTTCAAGTCGTTTGCATACTTGGCAAAATCCTTCAGTACCTGTTTGTTTAATTGAGCTTCATCCGGAAGCTCCACATTGTTTGCAGCTGCTGTCTGTTCGAGCTTCCTTTGAGACTCCTCTGGCGTTAGCGGATTTGTCTTGTCAGCAATGGAAGTCGTCGTGGGCGACGTTGAAGGACTTGGCGACGCTAATGGTAATGGACTCGGCGAAGGCGAAGGTTTTGGTTCAGGTTCTGTTTTGGTCGAACTCGCTTGCGAAATGATTTTGGGTGCAAAGGGATCCGGGCCGGAAATGCCTGCTACAACCTCGCCAGCTGGAAGATCGTTGGCGACTGCGAAGTATCCTTCCGGGTAACGAAACTTTTCATTGGCTAAGTCGAGCAGTGTCACATCGTCAGCAATCTGAGTTCGGTTGTATTCACGGTCAACAAACTTAGTGCTGGCGACCAATGCTGCGATATTCAAGGCGTCACGAAAGGCCGGAACATAAACTACCGCCCATAGCAGTACGGCATGGAGCAGTAGTGACGCGACTGTCAGCCGCATCAGAATTGGCAATCTTGAAGCCTTGTTAACCTCGAAATTTGCGAAAAGCTCAGGCACCCTGATAGTAAAACGCCTCAATTTCAGTTTAGTTCATTGCTTTAGACGCCTCAGCTCAGCGAAGCGTTGTGAGACAGATTGTAACTCCCAGCGTGACCATAAGCACTTCGCACGCCACGATCAGGCGGTTATGATGTCGCCATGCCCAGGCATCCAGGACGGCGCTCCGATACCAATAACAAGCGCCGAAAAGACAAGCGAAGCTTCAAGGTTCCTCTTCCTCAAGAGCCAGAACAGCAAAGGCGGTTGCCGCCTCAGACCAGGGAAGTTCGTACACTGCTCGAAGGCATAGGTACGCCGGTACCCGCACCCTTCAAACCCGACCCCTTTCAACTGGAAGCACTCGCAGCGCTCGAACTTGAGGATGTTCTGGTTACAGCTCCCACAGGCAGCGGCAAAACCTGGATCGCCCGCGAGGAGATTAGGCGCCTAATCGCCACCAACAAACGGGCCTGGTACACGACACCTTTAAAGGCCTTAACCAACTCAAAGTATCAGGAGTTCATGACGGAGTTTGGCGCGGAGCAAGTGGGCATCCTGACGGGTGACCGCAAGGAAAACTCAGATGCTCCGATTATTGTCGGCACCACGGAGATCTTCAGAAATCAATTGTTCGACTCTTTGCGTGGCGGCGCTGAAGTCAACGCTGATTTAGTTGTGCTTGATGAAGCGCATTACCTGGCTGATGAAGATCGAGGTCACGTTTGGGAAGAAGCAATCATCTTGACGCCGCCTCGCATTAGACTGCTTTTGTTGTCAGCCACGATTGGAAACGCGCATGAGTTTGCAGCATGGTTGGAGGAAGTTCGAGGAGTTAGGTGCGGCGTTATCACGGGTCCCCCCCAACGTCCCGTTCCGCTACGTTCGGCTGTGTTGCTTCCAGACAAGCGATTGTTGCCACTTTTGAACGAGTCAGGAAAGTTGAATCCTGAG
>QHXL01000225.1:6529-9832 GCA_003222935.1 Acidobacteriota bacterium | reverse complement strand
AATTGATGTTCAATATGCTTTAGAGCCTTTTGCAAAAGTCAGGACCAGCGAAAAGAAGGATTGAATCCAGTACAAGTTGGGAAGGGCGGTTTACCCCCGCTGGCCTGGACTAAGAGGTAACATCAGGGTTCTTTTAGACGGGCCAGCGGGGGTAAACCGCCCTTCCCAACTTGCACTATTTTGCAGCGCCTCTTTAGCTTGTCGTGACGCTAGCTAAGGACAGCGACAAGCTAAAGCATATCGAACATTTATTAGCCTATCGGACATTTATTCTATGAAACTGCGAATGCCGGAAATGCCCTCGGCGACTTTGGTGGGCGCGCTACATGCTTACAATTTGTTGCCCGCAATTGTATTCATGCCCACTCGACGTCGCTGCGATCAAGCAGCCTCCGAAGCCGCACTAGCGCGACGAGATCCAAATGAGTCGCGACGTGAAGCCCGGCTCGAGTTCATGCGTTCATTTGTCGAGCAGTATCCGGAAGTGCGTGGACACAGGCATTGGGACGCGATCATTCGAGGTGGTGTCGCCTCGCATCATGCCGGGCACATTCCAGGTTGGAAACTCGTAATCGAGAAGTTGATGAGTGAGGGTTTGCTCGATGCCATCTTCGCAACGGCAACCGTGGCAGCCGGCGTAGACTTTCCAGCGCGCAGCGTTGTGCTGACTGTGGCTGACGCCCGAACGGGAAGTGGTTGGCGACCATTGACTGCCTCGGAATTACAGCAAATGACCGGTCGCGCAGGTCGTCGTGGACGCGATAACGTCGGCTTTGTCGTTGCAGCGCCCGGTCTGCATCAAGATCCGGAACGCATCGCACAGTTGCTAAAAGCTTCACCGGATCCACTCGTTAGTCAGTTTCGCGCGACCTATACGACTCTACTAAATCTGCTCGACGCCTACGGAACGTTTGCAGGCGTCCAACAAATCGCCGAGCGAAGTTTTGCCTATCGTGATCTCGCCCACAAGATCCATCAACTTGAAAAGACACGTGCCGAGAGCCAGGGCAAGATCGAAACGCGACTAAAGGAGTCCGGCTACGATCTTTCTGTGTCCGTGGTCCTGGGTCTTGAGCGTTTGGTTGCCGCCCGCGCACGTCTACAGGAAACAAAACCGCAAACGCGTGCAGAACTTTTTCACAACTGGCTGAACGGAGTAGTAAAACCGGGACGTGTCGTGGGTGTTGGTCGAAGTGGAAAACGACTTGTGATGGTGATTGAAAACCGCGATGGCAACATTAGAGGCTTTCGCGAAGACGGAAGTAGCGCGAGTTTTCCCCAAGAGCGAATCGGTCGTGTTTATTCGCCGGTTTATAGATTGGTTGAAGACGAAGTCGAGCGTGCCTTTGATGAGGTCCGCCATCGCGGTAAGGAGTTGGTATTAACCGAACCACGTTTGCGGGATGCTGCTGAAGAAGAGAGCGAAGCACTAAAGGCTCTCGACGACACGATTGATCAGTTATTGCCGGCCAGCATTACGGGCGACGAAAGATTGCGCGTGACTGAAGTGCTCTGGGAGCTTCACGAGGCAGCCGAAGATTACCAACGAGCAACACGCCGAATCGAAGCTTTACGAGCGGAGGTTTGGGAGCCTTTTGAAAAACGAGCGAAGGTCCTGTCTACATTTGGTTACCTGGATTTCGAGGCCCAGCGAGTAACGGAACGCGGACGCTGGCTGGCTGATCTTCATGTCGATCGCCCTCTGTTGGTTGGTGAAGCGCTGGAGCGAGGGTTGTTCAATTCACTTCAGCATAAACACATGGCTGGGATCATGGCGGCCTTAACAGCCGATGAAGACCGTGATTACGGTGAATTGGAGTTGGGCGACGAGCTGGTCACTTTGCTGAGTCGATTTGAAGAGGTCGGATTCAAAGTATCTGGCGAAGAGTGGAAACAGGGAATTGAGCCATCTCCGGAGTTGAACTTCTCGGCGGCAGGTGCAGCTATGCATTGGGCCGGTGGCGCTGAATGGTCCGAGATTGTCAGACGAACACGCGCGGAGGAAGGCGATCTATTCCGGATGTTCTCTCGTACTGGGGAGGCTCTGCTTCAAGTCGCCGGGTTGCGACGTAGTCATCCGGAGGCGGCCCAGATGGCGGCAACTGTTGCGGAGATGGTCCTACGCGAGCCGATCAGGTGAGTGTTTGCTTCAGAACGTGTGACTCAAAAGATTATTGGTCATATCTCATTGGACATTTTTCATTTGTCGTTTTGAGCATCGACACTCCTTACGTAATGCTTGGGCATCAGCTAGAGTGTTTTCCCCAATGACAAATGAAAAATGTCCAATGAGATTTGACCAATATTCCCCTCTTCTACTCAATCAGCGAACACTGGGCTAAAATTGGTAACCAAATTTAATCAACTCCCGAAAGGAATTATTTATGTCCACCCCTGCAGCACAACAACCATCACCGGCGCTTTTCTTCCAAACCATCAATGCACATCACAACACCGAAGCCTTGAAAGCTGCGATTGAACTTGAAGTCTTCACTGCAATTGGTGAAGGCAATACCAGCGCGGCTGAGATTGCCAAACGTTGCGGCGCTTCTGAAAAAGGAACGCGTGTTCTCTGTGACTATCTGACAATCATGGGAATGCTCACGAAGGAGAACGGTGTGTATGGATTAACGCTCGACTCATCCGTTTTTCTCGACAAGAAATCACCCGCCTACCTTGGTGGAGCTACCGAATTTTTATGTGCGCCAGAGTTGACCGACGGCGTGAAAGACCTGGCCGGCGCCGTACGCCGTGGCGGTACGATGCTGAAGGACGAGGGGACCGTCAGCTATGACAATCCGGTTTGGGTGACATTTGCGCGCGCGATGGCGCCGATGATGGCAATGCCTGCGCAATTAATCGCAAAACACGTCGATCCCCAGGGTGACCGCAAGTTAAAAGTTCTCGATATTGCAGCTGGACACGGTCTGTTTGGACTCGCGTTCGCAACGAACAATCCACAGGCTGAGATCACCGCACTTGATTGGGCCGGTGTTTTGGAAGTGGCTAAAGAGAACGCGGCCAAAGCAGGTGTTAGCGAAAGGTACTCGACGATTGAAGGAAGCGCATTTGATGTTGATTTCGGTTCCGGTTATGACCTGGTCTTACTAACAAACTTCCTGCACCACTTCGACGCGCCGACAAACGAAACGTTACTGGGGAAAGTGCGTGCAGCACTGACAGATGGTGGTCGAGCCGTGACGCTCGAGTTTGTACCAAATGACGATCGAGTAACACCGCCGGACGCAGCCGCCTTCGCGATAATGATGTTGAGCAGCACTCCCTCGGGTGATGCATATACAT
>QHXL01000225.1:5340-6510 GCA_003222935.1 Acidobacteriota bacterium | reverse complement strand
AGTTCATCCTTTACCGCCGTCGATTCAAACGGTAGTTATCTCAGAGAAGTAGAGTCCAGGTCAGTACCGTAAACGCGGTAGCGTCGGGTCCGTCCGCAATCACGATGCAGAAGCAGTTGGGACCCGACGCTACCGCGTTACGGTACTGACCCTCACCTCAGAAAGGTCAACATGCGTTACTCTTTTCTTCTCCTTCTCTTTCTAAGCCTGCTCGTTCCTTTAACGCAGACTCCATCCACAACTCAACCTGAAACTATTTACCTGCTCAAGCCGGCTCGAGTGTTCGATGGTGTTTCGGACCAACTTCACGATGGCTGGGTTGTGCTGGTTCGCGGTCAGAAGATTGATGCTGTTGGTCCAGCTAGCAGTGTCAATGCTCCCGCTACTGCAAAAGTGATTGACCTGCCTGGTCTAACTCTACTTCCAGGTCTCATTGAAGCGCATTCACACGTCTTACTTCACCCATACAGCGAAACAATTTGGAACGAGCAGGTGGCGAAAGAATCCTTGAGTCTGCGAGTTGCCCGTGCGACTAATCACCTGCGTAATACTCTTCAAGCTGGTTTCACGACGGTTCGTGATTTGGGAACGGAGGGTGCGGGTTATGCAGACGTTGGCCTCAAACAGGCAGTCGAACAGGGAATCATTCCCGGACCACGAATGCTGGTCACGACACGAGCAATTGTTGCAACAGGGAGTTATGGTCCAAAGGGTTATGCCTCCGAGTGGCGTGTGCCGCAGGGCGCTGAAGAGGCCGACGGGGTGGACAGTCTGATTCGCGTTGTTCGCGATCAGATTGGACACGGCGCAGATTGGATCAAAGTCTATGCGGATTATCGTTGGGGGACACAGGGTGCCGCGCCAACGTTTTCCGTTGAAGAGTTGAAGCTGCTAGTTGAAACAGCTCGCAGTGCAAACGTTCCTGTGGCAGCACATGCGACGACCGCTGAAGGAATGCGCCGAGCTGTCTTAGCGGGCGTCGAGACGATCGAACACGGAGATGGTGGAACGCCTGAAGTTTTTCGTTTGATGAAGGAACGAAATGTCGCGCTGTGCCCGACTCTTTCGGTTGGTGCCGGTGCTGAACGCAAACGAGCCGTGTTCAAAGCTGCTCTAGATGCCGGCGTCACAATCGCGAGTGGAAGCGATGTCGGCGTTTTTGCTCACGGC
>QHXL01000225.1:0-5335 GCA_003222935.1 Acidobacteriota bacterium | reverse complement strand
TAGCCTGGGTATGCCGGCGGTCGATGTGTTGCGATCGGCCACGTCGGTCGATGCGCGCGTACTACACATGAGCGACAAGGTAGGACAAGTTAAAGCTGGATTGCTTGCTGACGTGATTGCGGTTGAAGGCGATCCGACTCGTGAGATCTCTTCGTTACGACGCGTAAAGTTTGTGATGAAGGGCGGCGTGATCTATCGGCAGTAGGCAAGGAAGGCGGAACGATTTTCCAGATCTCATTTGAGATTTTTCAGTTGTCATTTGAAAGATCTGGCAAATCCCAAACAGATAACGTAAATGGCAGCTGAAAAATGTCAAATGAGATCTGGAAAATCATTTCTCCTCTTCGTTCCTTTACTGCTCCTGCCTACTGCCGCTGCCTACTGTCACTGATTCCTGGCCGAGGACGCGGGAGAGTGTCTCCAGCATTTCTTCGGTCCTGAATGGCTTTCCGACAAAGGCGTCGAAGCCAGCCTTTAATGCTCGCTCGCTTTCTGATTCACTGTAGGCGGTAAAGGCGATACACGGAATGTGGGCGGTGATCGGGTCGGATCGCAGTATTCTAAACGCTTCCCACCCATCCAACTCCGGCATGGATAGATCGACCATTATTAGGTCGGGAGGGCTCTGACGCGCCGACATAACACACTCCAGACCGTTGGTGGCTTCGTGAACCTGATACTTCGCCCCCGTCAATATAAGACGCAACAGTTCGCGATTGTCGTCGTAGTCCTCAGCTATAAGAATCGTGATCATGGTTAGTTTTGCTTAACAAACGCGCCGCCAAGATTACCAAAACAGGCCCAATATGCTTAGCACGGAATTGTTAGAGGAAACGAAGAGGTCGGGACTCTGCGCCTAATTTGGGTGCTCGTAGTAACTGTTGTCAGCAGTCCCTGGCACTTCGGACTATGGAACCCCCAGGGCAATAAGAACGCCGCAGAGTTCAAATAAGACACTACCCAAAAAACGATTTCTTGACTAGCCCAACCGCCGACGTCCATAATCGCTGTTGAGGTTCCGGCCCCCGACACCTCTCTACAGTGCGGGCACTGCGATACCCTGGGTTTCATCCCTACCTTTGTAAGACCTTGAGGTTCGTCAATAACAAAACACCAGACGGAGGAGCGAGCTGTGGTCAATGGACAATTGGAAGATAGCTTGCGGCATGAAATCGAGACGTACCTCGAAGGCCGCCTGAGCGCAATCAAACAGGAAGTTGCGTCCCTGCAAAGTCAGCTAAATGAATCGCTGACAGGTTTGCTCGATCGACAGGGCAATTTGCAGATGGAAGGTAGCCTGACCACCTCGATTGCTGAACACCTGCGAGCAGCCCATGAACGAGGAATAGATCTCGCCGCTTCCGAGTCGTCGCGAGCCAAGGCCTCGAGTGACATGGCGATTGTAAAAGCCGCCATCATCGAGGTTAACGAACAGAAGTCACAGGCCGAGATCCTGAAGACGTTGGTAAATCGTGCGGCGTCGTTTGCGCCTCGAGTTGCCTTCTTCGTGATCAAAGGCGACCAAGCAACGGGCTGGCGTGGCCGAGGGTTTGAAGGCACTGTGGGGGATCAGGCCGTTCAACAGATCTCACTATCGCTAAACTCCGATACGGTTATTGCCAGTGCGGCCAAGTCGCTACAAACGTGGAGCGGCGGACCAGGATCACACTCCGAAGATCATCTTCTACTCAACCGACTCGGCGAAGAACCGGCTTCAAGGATCGTCTCGATCCCACTGGCTGTTCGCGGTCGGGCGGTCGCTGTTTTGTATGCCGACTCTGCGGGACTTGATTCCGAATCGATCAACCTGGAAGCGCTGGAGACGTTGGTAAGAGTCTCTGGAATGGGAGTCGAACTGTTGTCGGTGAGTCGTCCTGTGCCGAAGCGCGTAGCTGATGAAGCGCCCGCGCCAGCCGAAGAAGCTCAGCCAAGTTACACCCCGGCAAGCGAATATGCAGAACCCACACCCGAACCGGAACCAGAACCAGAGCCAGAGCCGAGGGATTTTAGCGGCGCCGACACAATCGAGACTCCGTATATTGATGTGCACTCAACGGCTGTTGAAGATGCCTTCGCGCAACCCGAAGTTGTTGAACCATCCTTTGCCGATGCACCCGTGGCTGCTGACGAAGTAACACCATTTGAAGAGCCGCCGGCCTGGAAACCTGAGCCTGTAAGTGCTGAACCTGTCGCACCTCCAGCCACTCGCCGACGTTATGGTCAGGACGTTGAGTTGCCCGTCGAGGTCACGAGTGAGGAAGAACGCCGGTTACACAACGATGCGCGTCGTTTCGCTCGCTTGTTGATTTCCGAAATTAAACTCTACAACGAACAGAAAGTTGTGGAAGGTCGCTCCGAATACGATCTGTACGATCGACTTCGTGAGTACATTGACCGCTCTCGAGAGATGTACGACAAGCGTGTGAAACCCGAAGTGGCATCTCGCTACGACTATTTCCACGGCGAGCTGGTCAGCACGCTGGCTGAAGGCGACGCTTCAAAGCTTGGCTCAAATTATCCCGGAGCAACCGTCACGGCATAATAGAAATCGAATCGTCGAGAACTTCACCCCCGGGTTCTTTTAGGTGTTATCGTGAAGATGAACCAGGAGCGAAGCGACCGCTTATAAACCTTGTATTTTAGTTGGGTTTTAAGCTGTGGCTTCGCTCCTGGTTTTTTGCTTGCCAAATTGGTGAGTTGGGCCTGTGGGGGCTACGGCCCAGTCGCTGAGGTTTAATCGCTTTTGTTTCGTCGGAAGTTGTTGCATCTTAGTTTCCGATTTTCGATTCTGAATAATTGTGAAAAACATATTGAGCAAACATCGCTTACTGATCGTGGGTGTCAGTGTCGTCGCCATCGCCGTCGCCTCTCTGCCTTTTCTGCTGAGTGCCAGTTGCCTTACTCGTACGCAAACTCCTGGCGAGCAAAAAGCACTCGATAACCTTCGCAGCATGACTCGCAACGATGTCTTGCCGTCCGAGGAAGTAGTCACAGGAATAGAGAATCAGTTTCCCGGCACAAAAGCAGCCGGGTTGGCTCGAATTCTGCGGGCTCGTATTAAGCTCAATGCAAAAGACTTCGCCTCCGCCGCATCACTCCTGGATGCGCGCGTCATTCGCGACCAAACCTCGCTGTACGATTACGCGTTATCAATGCGTGCATCGGCACTCGAGCAACTCGGTAAAGACGTTGAGGCACGTGCTATTTACCAGGAGTTATTGCACTCGTACCCAACTTCGCTCCTCGCACGCGACGCCGCACTCCGATCCGCTGCGCTTCTTGTGAAAAGCAACCAGGCTGCTGCGGTTCCTTTGCTGTTGAAGGATCTGAACCAGGCAGATGATCCGGCGGCACTGCTGGCTTCAGGAAAAGCCTACGAACAATCCTCCGATCAAACCCGGGCCCTGGCTGCTTATCGTCGTATCTACTTTTTTGCACCCGGTTCGGCGGAGAGTGTGGACGCAGCAACTGCGCTGACCCGCCTTGGCTCAACTCCGTCACCGGCCACTGCTGAAGAAGCCACGACAAGAGCCGAGCGACTTTACACAAGCAAAAAGTACAGCGACGCAGTTGCAGCTTACGCCGATGCATTCGCTAAATTTCCCGCAACAGCAACAACTCAGAACCAGCTTAAGCGGGGCATCGCCGCCTACAACGTTCGAAAGACGCCGGAGGCAGTTTCGTCTTTGACTAGCGTTCCGACGTCCGCAGGTGAAGTACGCGCCGAGGCGCTTTCTTACCTGGCGCAAACTTATGCGCGCGCAAAACAGTGGGAACAAGTGCGTGCGACCGTTGAAGAGATGCGCAAGAGTTTTCCGGCCAGCAGTTTTACCCCGCGCACTTTCGTCGCCGTGGGCCAGATTGCCCTGGACGCGAAGAACTCAACCGATGCCACCTACTTTTTCCGTTCAGCTGTGAGTTCCTTCCCCAACGCGATTGAAGTTGCACAGGCTCAGTTTGAACTTGCCTGGGATGCGCACGAGGCAAGGAACTTCGGCGAATCATCGCGAATGCTAACTGAGCACCTGGCGCTGTATGCTGATCGGAATACTGACAATCGAGGTCGGGCAGGTTACTGGGCCGGACGAGATTCAGAGCGCGCAGGAAAGTTGGCTGAAGCACGAGCGCTTTACGAAGCAATGCAGGTGCGTTACGACGCAAACTGGTATGGCTACCTCGCCAAGCAGCGCCTTGATGTTCTGAGCAAACTTACGCAGCCCAAATCTTTTCCTGGCGATTCGATGGTGGCTCGTGCGGTTGCCAATTTGAAGACTGTAACGGTCGCGGAAGAGACTGCGGGTGCAGAGGAAGGAACACGAATACTCAAAGCCGATCAGCTTTCTAACATCGGCATGGATGATTCCGCATTGAAAGAACTTGCCAGGGCGGGCGAGAAGGCACCCGATAGTCCGAAGATTAACCTGGCGATCGCGAGAATCTATCGTTCAGATGACGATAACGTGCGGGCGCTGAACACGCTTAAGAACAGTTTCCCTGACTACTCGCAGATGAAACCCGAAGAGATGACGCGTGAAGAATGGGATGTGTTTTATCCGCTCGCTCACTGGGAGATCATCGCGCAAGAGTCGCGCGCGCGTAATCTCGATCCATATCAAGTTGCGGGTCTGATCAGACAGGAGACAGTTTTTATTACCCGCGCTCGTTCCGGGGCCAATGCGTATGGCTTGATGCAAGTGCTACTGCCGACCGCGAAGATGACCGCAAGAAAGTATGGCGTCACGCAGGAGATCACTATCGATGCGCTTTACAACCCGCGGCTGAATATTCAACTCGGCACCGCATACCTCAAGGACCAAATCGACAAGTTTGGAAGAATCGAATACGTCGCCGCTGCTTACAACGCTGGACCAGGTCGTGCGGTTCAGTGGCGAGCCTCACTGCCTTCCGAGATGGATGAATGGGCGGAAGCGGTTCCGATCAAAGAAACGCGTGGGTATGTACAGGGTGTTGTGAGGAACCGCTTGCAGTACCTGCGTCTCTACGACAACCAGGGAAATTTTCGACCGGAGGTAGGTACACGCGCAGTCTCCCGACCACCTGCTCCAAACGCGACACCAACTGAAGCGAATCCGAATGTACGGAAGCGAAGGATTGGTGGCGGCGATTTTGAAGAGTAAGAACTAATTCAGGGAGGCTATTGTGAATCTCATACTGCTAAGTGCAGCACTGTTGACAAGTTTTCTCCCCTCCGTCACAAGACAAAAATCTCCTGCTGCTACACGGCCAATCGCTAAAGCCTTAGTTGTCACAACTGAGCCAAATGCGATCGTCTGGATCGACGAAATCCGTCGTGGCACCACAGACGCTTCCGGCA
>QHXL01000224.1:19913-21394 GCA_003222935.1 Acidobacteriota bacterium | reverse complement strand
AAGCGTGCAGTAAATGAAGCTTTCGATCATCCAAAGCAGATCGATGGAAACCTGGTGGATGCCCAACAGGCGCGTCGCGTTCTAGATCGTCTCGTCGGTTACAAAGTTTCACCGCTGCTGTGCAAGACGATCGGTGGACGATTGAGCGCCGGCCGCGTCCAGTCAGTCGCACTGCGAATGGTGGTCGAACGCGAACGCGAGATCGAACAATTCCTTAAGACCGAATATTGGACCATTGGCGCCAACCTGAGTTCAAAACTGCCACCGGCATTTGACTCTCGCTTCAGCGGCTTCGATCAGGACATCAAGAAGAATGAAGTCTTGATTGGCGAGGGGCAAACAGCTACTGACATCGTCTCCGAAGCTGAAAAACAAAGCTTCGTCGTAAACGACGTCACTACCAAAGAGCGCAAACGAAATCCCGTTCCGCCATTCATCACTTCCAAACTTCAGCAGGAAGCATCACGCAAACTTGGCTACGCAGTTAAGAAAACGATGATGCTCGCTCAAAGGCTTTATGAAGGTGTCGAACTCGGCTCGGAAGGTTCGGTAGGGTTGATTACCTACATGCGTACTGACTCGACGCGCGTTTCAGATGCGGCCCTCGGTGAAGTGCGCGACTTTATTGGTAAGCAGTATGGCCCACAGTATCTGCCGGATAAAGCTGTTCACTATCGATCCAAGAAAGACGCGCAAGACGCTCACGAAGCAATTCGTCCGACAGAAGTTGCGCGGACTCCGGATTCGCTGGCGCAGTTCTTAAAGCCGGAAGAATTGAAACTGTATCGTTTGATCTGGCAGCGTTTCGTTGCTTCACAAATGACGGCGGCCGTGTTTGATCAAACAACGATCGATATCCAGGCGGGTCGTTTTATCTTTCGTGCGACTGGTTCGGTACAGAAGTTCGACGGTTTCCTCAAGCTCTATCAGGAAGGTCGAGACGAGAAAGCAGACGATGATGAAGCGGAGCTCAGTCTACCGCTAGTTGAAAAAGGTGAGACGTTAAGACTGAACTCGATTACTCCCGAACAGCATTTCACTGAACCACCTCCGCGTTACACCGAGGCGACGCTCGTGAAAGCGCTTGAAGAGAAGGGAATTGGTCGGCCGTCAACTTACGCGGCGATCATGTCGACAATTATCGACCGCGAATACGTCGAGAAGTTGCAGGGGCGGTTTCATCCGACTGGACTCGGAACCACAGTCAGTGATCTCCTTATTAAAGGTGGCTTTGACGATCTCTTCAACGAGACTTACACGGCTCGAATGGAAGAAGAACTCGACGCAATTGAAGAAGGAAAGATTCAGTGGACGGATGCGCTGAAAGAGTTCTACGCCAAGTTTGTCGGCGACCTGGCCCAGTTCAACACCTACATCAAAGACATTAAGGACGTTAACAAGCCGACCGATGAAGTCTGTCTAAAATGCGGCGCCGAAGGTATGGTGCAAAAGTGGGGACGTTTCGGTTCTTACCTGAAATG
>QHXL01000224.1:15345-19865 GCA_003222935.1 Acidobacteriota bacterium | reverse complement strand
CGGCGGATCGTCTCCTTCAGAGAATGGCGAACAGGCCGAGCCCGAAGCCTGTGAACTCTGCAATAAACCAATGCAAATGAAGCGCGGACGCTTCGGACCATTCCTCGGGTGCACTGGTTATCCTGAATGCCGGAATATTAGAAAGATTGGAAAGAGTGGAGTTGCGGCGCCTGCTCCAGTTCCACTCGACGAGAAGTGTCCTGTAGATGATGCTCAGCTGGTGAAACGCTTTGGACGCTTTGGTGAGTTCATCTCATGTTCGAACTATCCAAAGTGCAAATACATCAAGCAGGAGACTGTCGGGGTTTCGTGTCCGAGACCGGGATGCAAAGGCGAAATCGTCGTCAAGAAATCGAAGCGCGGTAAAGCCTTCTACGGCTGCTCGGAGTATCCAAAGTGCAACATCGTCTATTGGGACAAACCAGTCCTTGAAGCCTGCCCTCAATGTAACGCGCCGTTTCTGCTAGAGAAGACAACGAAAAAGACCGGTACGTTCCGGTACTGCGCCAACGAAGAGTGCGGCTACCGATCAGACGAAGCCGCAGAGGTGATAACGAAGCCAAAGCCCGGGGTTCAAGAGGAAGCACGATAAAAAGATTATTGGTCATTTCTCATTTAGGCAGAACTAACGTGAAGAAAGGCCTCGACTTGAAGACGTAGTTCCGGGTCCAAATGGAAAATGAGAAATGGAAAATTGACCAATGACCAATAATTCTTTTAGCTTAGCGTTTTGAGATCTGGTCTCCGCGCTTGCATCCCCACTCACTGAGGGTGCAGTATAAGCCCGCCTATCCATCCCTATGGATTTTTATCCATCGGCCAATACATAACTTGAGGAGAAACATCATGCTTCTACGGCGTTGTTCAGCAGTCGTACTGCTATTCATTTTCGCAGCTTCGCCGGCCACCCTTCTGGCCCAAATTCCTACGGTGCCTTCGCAACCTGCGCCGAATACACAAGGACCGCAAGTCGATCCAAACGATCCAATTCAAAGAATCAAAAAAGAGGGAATGGAGCGCTCACAAGTCATGCAGACTTTGAGCTATCTCAGCGACGTCATTGGACCGCGTCTGACGGCTTCGCCAAACATGAAACGGGCAAATGAGTGGACCCGAGATCAGTTGACCAAGTGGGGTTTACAGAACGCACACTTAGAAGCATGGGGACCATTTGGTCGCGGTTGGTCGTTGAAGAGATTCTCGGCTCAAATTGTCGAGCCGCAGGGAATCCCTTTAATCGCTTATCCGAAAGCCTGGTCGCCAGGTTTCGCCGCTCCGATTACGGCAGAAGTTGTCTATGTCGAGGCGACCACGGAAGCCGATCTCGAGAAGTACAAGGGCAAGTTGAACGGAAAGATTGTTCTAACTGCGCCGACTCGCGAAGTATCAGCACACTTTGACGCACTCGGAAAGCGTCTCGACGAAAAAGGATTGCTCGCCCTGGCGGATGCTCCTGAGCCGCGAGTTGGTGGCGGACGACCCGGTGGAAACTTCCAGGGAAACAACGCATTTCGAACTGCCCAGCAACTTGCTTCCGCGAAGTTGCGCTTCTACCAACAGGAAGGCGCGGCGCTGCTTGTCGATCCAGGCCGCGGTGATGGCGGCACTATCTTTGTTCAATCGGCTCAGGTTGCACCGCCAGTAGCCGATCCCGCCGCAACGACACCAGTTCGACCTGTCTCGGTCTACGATAAGAGTGCGCCAAAGGTAACGCCGCAGATTGTCTTAGCGATCGAACATTACAACCGTATCGCACGCATGCTGCAGGCTGGCGAAGCCGTGAAAATGAACGTCGACTTATCAGTGGCTTTTCACGACACTGACTTGATGGGCTACAACACGGTCGCGGAGATTCCGGGCACGGATCTCAAAGACGAAGTCGTGATGCTAGGCGGTCACATGGATTCGTGGCACTCAGGCACTGGTGCGACCGACAACGGCGCCGGTGTTTCAGTTGCAATGGAAGCTGTCCGAATTCTCCAGACGTTAGGTCTCAAGCCGCGTCGCACCATTCGAATTGCACTTTGGAGCGGCGAGGAACAGGGACTATTAGGTTCGCGAGCCTACGTTGCCGAACACTTCGGCAGCATGCAGGCCGCGACTTCAAACGTGCCTTCGGGAAGCGGAAACGGAACGGGGATGGGTAGCGGTAATGGTGCAGGAAATGGAAACGGAACCGCCCAAGCCCAGGCACCGTCAATGGTTCTCGTGAAGAAACCTGACTGGGAAAAGTTGAGCGGTTATTTCAACCTCGATAACGGTACCGGAAAGATTCGTGGTGTGTACCTTCAGGGTAATGAAGCGATTCGACCGTTGTTCCGACAATGGCTGGCTCCGTTCAGAGACCTGGGCGCAACCACGCTCTCAATCTCAAACACTGGGGGCACCGATCACCTTTCGTTCGATGGTGTCGGACTGCCGGGCTTTCAGTTCATTCAGGATGAGATCGAATACGACACCCGTACACACCATTCAAACCAGGATACGTTTGATCGCATTCAAGCTGACGACATGAAGCAGGCAGCAACCATCATGGCAGCGTTTATCTACAACACCGCAATGCGTGATGAGAAATTGCCACGTAAGGCAGCGCCTGGTTTGAGATAGATTTATGTCCGATATGCTTTAGCTTGTCGTTGACTTAATAAAAAAGTCGGTCACAGGTAAAGAGGAGTGATCCTTTTTATTTGTGGCCGACTTCTTATTAGAACTACGACAAGCTAAAGCATATCGGACATTACGGCTTGCCCACTCCGCCTGTCATCACATAATCAACGACATACTGACGAAGCCTGGTGATGTTCTCTTTTCTGTACGCCGGAAAGTCACGGGCGATGTCCTGGTCTGCGGCCGCAAGCAGAATGTACGCCTCGAGGAGTCCTTCTTTATCTAGTTTTGCAACGATTCTCAGCGAAGGATCGAGAGCACTCTGATCGACGTTTTTCTGTTTGTTAACTGACTGTACTGCCGCTCGAAGCGCACTGGCTTCTTCTTTCAAGCTGTGCCTGTACTTGCTCTCGTTTGGATATTGCTTCAGGAACTCACCTTGCGACCAACTGGCTCTAATTAGTCCGTACATCATCCACGCGGTGCCTGAACCGCTCTTGTCATCTTTAGTGAGTGTCGTTGGATCCAGATTGATGGTCGTGTTGCCATTACCTTGTTGCGTAACGCTCGTCGGGATACTGACATTGGGATGGCCCAAGTCGACACTTACCTTCTTCCCCCACTGTTGAAATCCTGCAGTAGCCATCCGGCTGTAGGGTTCGGCTATGTATGCTTCAACAAACTTGTCGCCGGCCTCGGTAACCCGTCCTTGCTTCATTAGAGCGTCGCCCCAATATCGGTACGCAGTTTCGCGATCAGGATCGATAGCCACGGCTCGCGCAAACCAGTCGCCGGCTTTCTTTTGGTCTGCCGAGGCGAAATACACGTCACCAATAAAGAGCGCAGCGCGATACAACTTCGGATCCAGGACGAGGGCCAGGTGATACATCTCCAGCGCCTTAGGAAAATCCTGTTTTGCGAACGCAGCTTCACCTGCCCGCATTGCGTCGTCCACTTCCTTCTTCGCTGAAAATCCAAACTGGGAATCGTCGCCGCCATCTACTGGAATTTCCTCGAGCATCGACAATAGAAGTGGATGGTTTGCGCCCGCTTTCCTGGCGCGTTCGAGTAGTTCACGTCCGAACCTTCTGGTTTCTTTGCGGGCCGCGGGATCTTTCTGGTACGCGTTCTGGGAGATCACTGTCCATCCATATCTCATCAACACGTCCGGATCCTGGGGATAGGTCTTGGCTAACTTCTCAAACAGAGGAAGCGCTTCGGCCAATTTCGCATCGCTATAGAGTTGAAATGCATGTGCTCGGTCAGGGTCGTCTTGTTGACCATGAGCAACTAAAGACGCAGCCGCTACAAGCGACAAAAGAAGCAGAAGGACCCAGAAGTTTCTGAGCATAATTCTCACTCCGTTGGCGAGGTTCGAGTTTGACATGTCTCTATCCTTAGATCGAGGTCCGATATTTTGGAGAAAAAACAACGGCAGTCTAGGAGGATGAGGTGCGTTCGTCAATTATTTGAACGCGGGCAAAGTAAAACGCGGAACATACCCGCCTGCAGGGCTTGTTCCGCGTTTAGTTAAGCAGAAAACTTATCGGGAGTTTCTGTTCAATGGTCCAGCTTTGGTTGATACGGCGAGTCGGTGCTTTGTTGTATTGGCTCGTTCCGTATTGACGCGTTGCGCGAAGTTTCCCGTGTTGAGTCAGTATGTAAGTAGCCGCCTATGAAATTCTTGACCGAATTCATTAATGCCGGCAACACCACGAGCTTGGCAGTCTTGCCTAACTCTTCGATAAATGCGTCGCCGACGTTGCTGACTTCGTCCTTCACGCGGCCATACGCCTGTGTATGACTCAACTTCTCGAGAAGTCCCGGTCCATCATCTTTCTGACGTCCATTTCCTTTACCGAGGATTGACTCAGCCTGCGGCGCGCTACTGAGTGATTGTTGTGCGTAGGCTT
>QHXL01000224.1:8574-15265 GCA_003222935.1 Acidobacteriota bacterium | reverse complement strand
GCAGCTCCCGCGCTCCATGCGACTGGTCGTTTCTTGAACTGTTCGCGCCAATCCAAACTTTCTTTCACTGCTTGCACTTGATTTGCCACCGTCTCTCTTATCTCCGTAACTGTTTGTGAAATCGAGTCTCGCGTCTCGTCGAGGCGACGCTGAAGTTCCTCTTTGGAAGGCTCCTCATCGACATCATCTCGTACGCGAGCCAGTCCTAAAGTTCTTTCTTCAGCCATTCTTTGTCCTTTCTTAATTCGTGAACTGTTCTCTCGGGAACTAAATGTTGTTTAGCCAGCCGCCCCTTCATTGCCGTAATCACGATTGCGCCAACGATTAGGTAAAAGACGCCCGTCACAACAAACCCAAGAGCATAGGTTGCGGGTTGACTTAAGTTGAGTCGAGCAAAAAGTATTGAAGCCGCGAAAGCGACCGCAACATTCAAGAGTGCAAACCCAATGGCGGCAACTCCCGCACCGACTGCGATCATTATTGCGCCACTTAGATAAGCGTTTGCTTCTTCTCTGATTTCAACTTTGAACAAAGCAAGTTGCGAGTTGAAGAGCTGTACGACGTCATCGCCAAGCCGGCTAAACAGGGTCGGTAGTTGCTCAATCTCACTGCGCTGACTTACTTCATTCGCACTAATCAAACTTGCTTTGGTTGCCGCCATGTTATCCCCCTCGTTTATAGAGCTCAGTTAATTTCACCGACGGCTGCGAAGAACCAGGCCGAGCAATAATCCTGCGGCCGCCGATATCAGAATCGCCTGACCCGGATTTTTGCGCGCGTAGTCTTTGCAGTTATCAGCCAACTCGCCGAGATCTGCGTTCTGCAAGTCTTTGATCCTGTCGCCGACAACTGAAACTTTTTCACTTACGTAGTCTTTAGCTTGCGTTGCGACTTCTGAAATCTTTTGACCGTAGTCTTGTGCTGTTTGTGATAGGGCGGTTGCGGTTCCTGTTGCTGCTTCATTGATGCTTCCATTTTCTGGCATTGTCTAAATCTCCTCTTTTGGGTGTAGAACGTTAACGTCAAATAGTGAGCAATAGACGTGCCTACTCAGTCGCAGTTCACCATTCTCAGTAAAAACGCCTGTGCTCTTGATAGTAGTAACGATCAGACCGGTCGGCTTGTTGTGAATAAATACAAGCAAGCCGACTCGAAAGGTCGCTATTCGTACAACATTTCCACGATCAATTCTTAACCGAACTAAAACCCTCCTTGACACATCTCATTACCGGTGGTAAGTAAGTACTTACTTTGCGAGCTTGGGAAGGTAGTTTCGGAAGCAGGTAATTGAGCAAACAAATCACACTGGTAAATCCAAATGGCGGGTCAAACGGACCCCGAATGGCCGGGGAAGAGCGACGTCTCCAGATCCTCGCTGTGGCTGTAAGTCTATTTTCGGCAAGAGGTTTCCGCGGCACCACAACCAAGGAAATTGCACAGGCGGCCGGGGTTTCGGAGGCTATGGTCTTTCGTCACTTTGCGACGAAAGAAGAACTCTACGCCGCGATTCTCGATCACAAGGCTTGCGCGTCAGTCGACAAGTTTGAGCCTGCCGAAACGGCCCGGGAAGCCATCAGTCGAAAAGACGACCGCTCAGTTTTCGAAGGGTTAGCGCTAGGTGCGCTCGAACATCACCAGCACGATCCTGACTTTCAAAGATTGTTGCTTTACTCGGCACTTGAAAAACACGAGTTGGCACAAATGTTTTTTGATCGTTTTGTGCTTCGCGTTTACGAGTTTTTGGGAAGCTACATCTCCGAAAGACAGCGGGATGGCGCTTTTGTCGAAGTCGATCCGGCGATCGTTGTTCGCTCCTTTATCGGAATGGTGATGCACCACTCGCTGAACAACAACCTCTGGGATCCCACGCGACGACTGCTGAATATCTCCAACGAGGTAGCCGCAAAAAACTTTACTGACATCTTGTTGAACGGAATCACGACACCGACGTCGAATCCAAACAGTCGACGCAACGTTCAATCGGGCAACGGCTCGAGAAATAAACAGACCAAGGAATAAGAATCACGATGATATCTCCCAGGAAACTTCAACTGGTAATTCTGAGTGTTGCGCTTGTCAGCGTCGCGCTTTTTTTGTCGGCATGCGGAGGATCAAAGGCCAACGTTCGTAAGGACGAGACGTCGACCACTCCAAAAGTTGTCGAAGTAACCACTGCTGCTGCAATCAAACGCGACTTGCCTCAGTTCTTTGAGGCTACAGGAAGTTTGAGTGGCGATCAGCAGACAGATGTCGCTCCGCAAACTTCAGGCAAGGTCATAGAAGTCGGAGTTGATATTGGTTCGGCCGTGAGGCGTGGACAAACGCTCGTTCGTTTGGACGATTCAGAGCTGAAGCTTCGCGTAGCTCAGTCTGTAACTCAAGTCGATCAAGCCAAAGCTGCAGTTCGTCAGGCAGAAGAAAAGATTGGACTCAGATCCGGTCAAGCTTTTGATCCAAACCGAGTAGCGGAAGTTTCTGCTGCAAAGGTCGCGTTGGATCTCGCTGACAAGAATTTGCGTCGCGCGGAAAAGCTGATCGAGTCGGGAGATGTCTCTCGCTCTTTTTACGACGAACAGAGGGCGCGTCGAGATCAATTGAAGGAGCAGTACGACGCGGCGATCGCCCAGGCACGTCAGAACTACGCCGGGGTCGACGTAGCCCGAACTAACGTAGCAAATGCTGAATCTCAACTCGCCCTGGCCCGGAAGAATCTTTCGTACGCGGTGATTCCTTCGCCAATCGACGGCTTTGTGGCGGAACGAACCGCAGACCTTGGGGAGTACGTTTCGCCAACACAAAAAGTGGCGACGATAGTGCGTACAAATCCTATGCGTGTTCGCATCGATATTCCTGAACAGGCGATTCCCGAAGTTCAGGTAGGCCAATCAGTCTCGGCAACGACCAGCGCCTGGCCCGACAAGAATTTTAGCGGTCGTATTGCCCGCATCGCTCCAAACGTTACTGCAAATTCGAGGACAATGACGGTCGAGGCGGAGATAGAAAATGGAAACGGGGCACTGAAGCCGGGCCAGTTTGCAACGGTGCGCATTCTACAACCGCGAGCAGTTTCATCTGTGCTTGTTCCGTCGCGAGCCATCGTAACTGAGGCAGGAGTGAGTCGCGTGTATGTCGTCAAGGACGGGCATGTTGAACAACGCCTGGTACAGGTCGGACAGACTGAAGGCGATCTCGTCCAGGTGAAGTCAGGCGTGGCAGCGGATGAGAAAGTTGCGACGAGTAACCTGGAACTCCTAGGAGATGGCGTTCAGGTGAAAAGCTAATCTCAGATTTCAGATCTCAGATTCGAAGAGAAACCAAAGCACAAAGATCAAAGATCAAAGACCTAAGACCAACGCACCAAGCCCCAAGGCAAGGAACCAATGCAAAAGTTAGCTGAAATCTGTGTTCGACGTCCGGTTTTTGCGACCATGCTCATACTGAGCCTGACGGTCGTCGGATTGTTCTCCTACAAATCACTCGGTGTAGATCTTTTCCCCAAGATCGACTTACCCACAATCACAGTAACGGTCGTAAATCCTGGGGCGTCGCCGCAGGAGGTCGAAACTGAGATCACGGATAAGGTCGAAGGTGCAGTCAACACCGTCTCTGGTATTGACGAGCTTCGCTCAACCTCAGTCGAAGGTGTCTCGCAAGTATTCATTACCTTTCTACTTGAGAAAAACCCGGACGTTGCAGCGCAGGAAATACGAAACAAGATCGAACTTATCACTAACGAACTTCCTGTTACCGCCGAAAAACCGATCGTGCAAAAGCTCGACACCGATGCGGCGCCGGTGGTTCGAATAGCCGTTTCGGCGCCTCGATCGTTGCGCGAAGTCACTGAGATTGCCGACAAGAAGATCAAGCAACAGATTGAGTCGATTAACGGTGTAGGTGATGTGCAGATCATCGGCGGTCGCACAAGGGAAATTCAGGTCTGGGTCGATCCAGACAAGTTGCGCGCATTCAACGTAACGGTGGCCCAGGTTGCTGACGCCGTGCGCGCGCAAAACATGGAGTTGCCGGGCGGACGCGTGGATGAAGGTGCTCGCGAACTGACCGTGCGAACCATGGGAAGGATTATCGAACCTTCCGAGTTCAACAACCTGGTCGTGGGAAATCGCGGAACCTATGCAGTCAAGATAAGTGATATTGGCTACGCCGAAGACGGCGCCGAGGAGCCTCGCACTGAGGCAAAACTCAACGGCCTTCCAGCGGTAACGCTGACTGTTTCCAAGCAGTCAGGACAGAACACAGTTGCGGTTGCCGATGCCGTCAAGGAGCGACTCGCGGAAATTGCGAAGACCCTGCCTCCGGGATTCAAGACTGAAGTCGTCGGCGACCAGTCGATCTTCATCAAAGCTTCAATCGAAGCGATTCAAACGCACTTGATCGAAGGAAGTATCCTGGCGGCGATAGTCGTATTCGTATTCCTTTGGAGTTTTCGTTCCACAATAATTGCCGGTCTTGCGATTCCCACATCGTTGATTGCGACATTCGGTTTGATGGCCGCAATGGGCTTCACGCTGAATCAGATCACGATGTTGGCGCTGACCTTGATGGTCGGCATTGTTATCGACGACGCCATCGTTGTCCTGGAAAACATCTTCCGCTTCATTGAAGAAAAGGGAGTACATCCCTTCCAGGCAGCAATTGAAGGCACAAAGGAAATCGGACTCGCCGTCATGGCCACAACGCTTTCGCTCCTGGCGGTGTTTCTGCCTGTTGGTTTCATGGGCGGAATTGTCGGGCGGTTCATGTCGTCGTTTGGTCTGACTTCATCCTTCGCCATTGCTGTTTCGCTGCTCGTGTCGTTCACGCTGACCCCAATGTTGGCAGCGCGCCTGATCAAACGGAGTGACGACGAAAAGGAACGCGCGTTTGAGAAACACACCGAACCTGCTGACCATGGTTCAAAAGAGTCGAGATTTTATCGTCCGATTGATCGCACCTACACGAGACTGTTGACCTGGTCGATGAACCATCGCTGGGTCATTGTCGCGGCGTGCTTGCTGGTAATCGTCAGCATCATCCCTTTGTTCATGTTCGTCGGAAAAAACTTTTTACCCGTTGATGACCAGGCACAATTCGAGATCAACGTCCGCGCTCCGGAAGGCTCGACGCTCCCGGCTACATCGACTTTGGCTGAACGTATTGCGGTTGACTTGCGAAAACTGCCGGGTGTGACAGACACGTTGACTACGATTGGCGGCGGCCAACAGGAGCAAGTTAACGTCGCCTCTATCTATGTGAAGTTGACTCCGATTGGCGAACGTAAGGACTCGCAGAATCAACTGATGGTTCGCGCACGCTCCGAAGTAGCAGTCAGACGGAAAGCTGCGGACGAGCGTTCAGCAAGTTGCTGCGATTTCCGGCGGCGGTTTTCGCAATGCTGATATTCAATACGTCATTGGTGGTCCAGACCTGGCGAAGTTAACCGAGTATTCGGATGCATTGCTCGCCAAGATGAAAACAATCCCGGACGTCGTCGACGTGGATTCGACACTGGTCACCGGCAAACCGGAAGTTCGTGTCGTTATCGATCGCGCGCGTGCAGCAGACCTGGGCGTTCGGGTTGGTGATATCGCGCAGGCACTCAATACGCTGGTCGCCGGCACAAAAGTGTCAACCTTCAACGCTGGCACTGATCAATACGATGTTCGCGTACGCGCGACCGGTGAGTATCGAACGAGTGTTGAGGGTTTGAAGCAGATGATCGTTTCGTCGACCAAGGTTGGTTGGGTAAGTCTTGATAACCTGGTCCATTTTGAAGAAGGCACAGGTCCGTCTGCAATTGACCGCTTAAATCGAAGACGTCAAGTCACACTGCTTGCCAACGTTAAGCCGGGAGGTTCGCAGGCAGCTGTTATCCAGAAGATGGATCAGTTCAGGAAAGAACTGAACATCGATCCTTCATACAGCACGGGTTTAGCAGGTCGATCCAAAGAGCTGGGTCGGGCGGGTTACTACTTCGCCCTGGCATTTCTGCTCTCATTCGTCTTCATGTACATGGTGCTGGCGGCGCAGTTTGAGTCGTTCATACATCCGGTGACGATCTTGTTGACGCTCCCCCTGGCTATTCCGTTCGGCATCCTTTCACTATTGATGACCGGACAGACCGTCAATATCTATTCAGGGCTGGGTCTGCTGCTCTTGTTTGGTGTGGTGAAGAAGAACGCAATTCTTCAAATTGATCACACCAATCAGCTGCGTTCACGTGGCATGGAACGGTTTGAAGCGATCATTCGCGCTAATCGCGATCGCTTGCGCCCAATCCTGATGACTACGATCGCACTGGTCGCGGGCATGTTGCCCCTCACCCTTTCGACAGGCCCGGGATCGGGCACGAATCGCTCTATTGGCGTACTGGTGGTCGGTGGACAGACTCTTTGTTTGTTGCTAACGCTGCTGGCTGTTCCAGTCTTCTATTCACTCTTTGACGACCTGGCCAGGAATCGAATTTGGAGTCGAATTAATCTCATGGCACACAGAATGTTTGGCCGAGTGCGTCGACGCACAGCGAGTGCTGCGACTTCACTTTTCGGCCTGGTTTCAAAGCACTAGGAATTGGGAAATAACATGGACCACAGATTTAAGTCACTATTCGCAGTCTTGTTGGTGGTGTTTGCGCTGCTCGCGGTTGACCGGGTTGTCGCACAAACTCCGGCTGCGTCTGACTCCACGGAGATTA
>QHXL01000224.1:3725-8528 GCA_003222935.1 Acidobacteriota bacterium | reverse complement strand
TTATCGCGGACAGCAGAAACCGCTACCTGAATTAAAACGAGTGGGTATCGACATGAGCAGGCAACATCCACTCTCGCTTCGGGACGCGCTTGCGTTGGCGTTGGAAAATAACAAGGACATCGCGGTAGCGCGTGAGAACGTTAAACTTGCGGAGTTTGACTTACTCGGTGCTCAAGGCGCTTATGATCCGCGCTTCAACACCACAGTTTTTTATGAACGTGCGAAGAGTCCGATCTCCAGTTTCTTAAGTGGAGGACAAAACGGTTCTGTCATTCAAAGTGACTACGCCGGCGCGGCGCGGTTGGAAGGACTTGCACCGGATTTTGGCGGCTCCTACCGCATCGACTTTTCGTCGACACGCTTGACCACGAACAATCAATTTACAGCACTGAATCCGCAGTATCCGTCCGCCTTGACTGCGAGCTTTACGCAACCTCTGTGGCGTGGTTTGAAGATCGACAACAGCCGTCGCCAGATCGAGATAGCCAGGAAGAATCTGTCGTTAACTGATGCGCAGTTCCGTCAGCGTGCAATTGAAACGATTACGAATGTGCAGCGCTCTTACTGGGACCTTGTGTTTGCACTCCGCAGTTTGCAAGTACAACGCGACGCCGTGGGTGTCGCGCAAACTCAACTCGATCACAACAAGCGGCTGGTAGATCAGGGTCAGTTGGCGCCAATCGATATTGTTGCTTCGGAAGCACAGATATCAACTTACGAACAGGGAGTTTTCAGTGCGCTTGAAGAGGTGACGAGATCTGAGAACACTTTAAAGAACATGATTGCACAAAACCACCTGGAATCGATCTGGAACGACTCGATTGTTCCGGTCGACTCGGTGGACATGCGCGTGCCGGAAGTCTCGTTACCAGAAGCACTCAAGACCGCAATGGATAACCGGCCCGAACTTCAGCAGTCGAATGTAGTGCGTGAGATCAATGAAATCGATAAGCGTTACTACAAAGATCAAACAAAACCGGCGATCGACCTGGTTGGAACGTACGGTATGACCGGGTTAGCCGGTTCGATCAGCAGTGAAGTTGTGAATCCGTTCACCGTGTCGACTATACAAACGCGAGACCGATTGAATGAGTTGTCAGTGATCGCGGGGTTGCCACCTTTACCACCTACGCCGCCCAATACGTTTTCACCTGAGCTTTTAGGTGGCTACGACAAGTCGCTTCAGAATCTGCTTGCCAATCGCTACAACAACTTTAAGGTGGGGGTTCAGATTAGTCTTCCGCTGCGCAATCGAACTGCAGAAGCTCAACTTGGAAGATCGCTGGTTGAGGGCGAGCGAATCGCTACCCAGCGTGAACAGTTAGAACAGAACATACAGGTGGAAGTCAGAAATGCCCTGCAATCGATGAGAAGTGCGGAAACGCGTTTACGTGCTGCAGTGGCTACACGCGAGATGAACGAACAACAGTTCTCGAGCGAGCGAAGAAAACTCGATGCAGGTCAGTCAACAGTGTTCCTGGTTCTGGAGCGGCAGACTGCGTTAACCACCGCGAAGGGACTGGAGCTGAAAGCACAGACTGATCTCAACAAATCGATCGCAGATCTACAAAAGGCTACAGGTAATGCTTTAACGGTTAATAGCATCGTCGTTAGCGTGCGCTGAGTAAGTGTCCTTACCGCGAAGCGGTTACGACCCAAAGCCCAGGGTTTGCCGGGCTTTGACGGCAACCCTGGGAAAGGATGGACAGCCGATCCGAACCCCAACGGGGTTACGCCCAGGCTGACGCTACACAAATAAATCGCTGGTGAAGAGATGCTGACGCAACCTCTTCGAGGTTGGAACCCGTCGTTATCTATACCCAGGGTAGCCGTCAAAGCCCGGCAACCCTGGGCTCCGGGACGCAACCGCTTCGCGGTTAAGAAACCCAATCTTAATACACTCCATCTCGATCAAGTGTCTCGTTGGGCTGTAGAGGATTTAGCGATATTTAGAATAAATGTTCCAGCAGTAGAAAAGCAGCGTAGATAGCCAGCAGGATCAGCACTGACGTGACGAGATACCATGGGGGCAGCTTCGTCTGACAGGCAGGACAGCGCGTTCTGGTCCAACTCGCTGTTCTTTCGCAGTTTCTACACTTCACCCTGAGGTTCGCTCCTCGTGGACTTATTCATTCGAACTCACTGACCGTGGGGATAGCAAGTGATCTACGCTGTCAGAAACAAAAGTTGCGCAACTCACCTTACAGAGGTTGTGAGGATTTTCAAAGCACGAAATTCACCGCATCCGAGAATTTGGCTTTCCCCGCCATTTTGTCAGAAGCGTGAAGGCACTGATCGGTCTCGGTGATTCATTGCTGTTCCGTGTTTTTTGGTGAAGGAATTTTGACGATGGTCCAAAGGGGCCAATGGTCCGAGACATCGAGTTCACGATCAATACCGTGATTTACTGCTTCAAGTCCTCGAAGCCAGATCCAATCCAGTCGAAACTGAATCTGCACCAACAGGACGCGTTGAGAAAACGTTTTCTGGTCACCGAATGGTGTTGAGAAGCCAGCATCAGAAAATAGCTTGATGGTCTTTGGCGCTGCGTCAGTCTGCCATGTGTTAAGGTCGCCCATGATTACTGCCGGAGTCGCTGGCGGCTGTTGGTCCAGGTCGTTCAATAAAGCATTTAACTGTTGCAGCTTCTTCTCCATTGATATTCGAGTCTCGGCATGGGCCGAATAAACTCTCAAGTCTTGATTTCCAATTCTCACGGTCGCTCCCAGGGCCACCCGTCTTCTGCGATTCGGTCCTTCGTGCGGGAAAACGATGCGTTTCACATTCGTTAACGGATAAATGCTCAGAATAGCGACACCTGTTTCCTCCTCGTCGTCCAACTTTGGCGCGGGTGGTGCGGCCCAGGCGTAGTGGAGTCCGAGTTCATCGGCTATCAGTCTTGCTGTGTTCGTTTGGCCGCTCCGCTTTTTGTTTCGATCGACTTCTTGGAGTGCCACGATGGTTGGATTACCTAGTTCCTCGTCCTTGCGAAAGTTCTCGATGATCTCCTTTAGCTGATCGCCGCTGCGCCACCGAATGTTGTAGGAGATGAGACGTACTTCGGTGTTTGGAGGCGTGGGACGTCGCGCTGCACTTGGTTGGCCGGATTCAAGCAGCGTTTCATCGTTTTTGCTTGTCGTTTCTTTTGTCTTAACTTGACCGGACTGACCTTTGGGAGCTGCTGACTTTTGAATCAGGAGCAGTGGAAAGATTTGGAAAACAAACAGAAGCAGAAGTGCAAGTGTCATGACGTTTTAGATCTCCAACTTCAGTCCGTCGACAGCTTCAATAATTTCACTACAAACTTCACCCTGCCGCAATGCCTTTGCTTCGGAAACCAGATCCACGCCGTCCCACTCCGGATATAGATGGACCAGCAGTAATTTGGTGGCCGAGGACTGCTCAGCCACTCGCATCACATCACGAAGCTCCAGGTGAGTTTGAATAGGTTTATTACTCCTGAAAGAACATTCCATCACCAATAAATCTACGTCCTTCGCGATCGTTGCTATTTCTTCGGTAAACCCGGTATCGCTTGTATAGCCGAAGATTTTCCTATCTACGTCTGTCAAAAGTAGTGCCAGGCTTTCCTTAGTGTGTGGAGTTTTTGTCGTGGTGGCGACAACGCCCGGAAGAATTTCAAACTTAACTTTGGCCGCTACTTCGATGAGTTCAATAGGAAACGGTAACTCGAATAGTCGATAATTATTGGCGTCGTCAATCGCGTTGATGAGACTTTTCAGACCTGCGGGACCGAATATTTTTAGCGGCCTTGTGCGAGTCTGAGTCTGCGGTGCCCACTTGAGGGAAAAGAGAAAAGGCGCGAGGCCTCCAAAGTGGTCGAGATGAAAATGGCTAACCCAAATAGTGTCGAGGTTTGGCCAATCGAGATGTTCCTCTGCCATGCGATGTGGAGCGTCCGGTCCGACATCGAGCAGGATGCGACCAACAGACGTTTCCAACCAGAACGCTGGTGATGAACGGTGTGGATGCGGAACTGAAGTTCCGGAGCCGAGGACAGTCAGGTTCATTTGGAGTGAGGCTAACTCAGTAAGTCAAAAAAATCATCGGTCATTCGTCATTTTCCATTTCTCATTTGTCATTTTGGTTTTGCATGTCCGATATGCTTGAGCCTCTTGCAAAAGTCAGCTTCTGTATTACATGTATTACAGAGGACACATTAGCCAATTTTCAGGTTGGGAAGGTGGACCCTGTCCCCGCCGTCTCGCGTGGTCTCGGTGGGTTCTTTATTAAAATCTCAGCGGGGACAGGGTCCACCTTCCCAACCTGAAAATATTCTAAAGTTCATTCACTGCTCTGAGTCATAATTTTGCAAGAGCCTCATTAGCTTGTCGTTAACGTTCGCAACACGGCTCCTTTGAGGAAACCTCTTATTCAGGTCGCGACAAGCTGAAGCATATCGGACGTTCAAAACCCAAATGACAAATGCCCACTGATTTTTTCTTTTTTCTTGACCAATAGTCTTCCCATCGCGCTAAATCGAAGCTATGACTGCTCCCGAAAATACCCTGGACGTGCTCGCCGTCTTCTCCCATCCCGACGATGCGGAGTTATCAGTTGCGGGAACGTTACTCAAACTGAAGTCGCTCGGTTACGGAACTGGGGTTTGCGATGTAACGCGTGGCGAAATGGGCACTCGGGGAACTCCTGAAATCCGGGCACAGGAGGCTCAGGACGCCGCTCGTGTTTTGAAGCTCGATGTTCGTCTTAACCTCGAACAGCCCGACGGACATGTTTGGCCCAGCGAGACGGCGCGTACCGCTCTCGTGCGGGTTATCAGAA
>QHXL01000224.1:0-3668 GCA_003222935.1 Acidobacteriota bacterium | reverse complement strand
AGGCAGCCCGGCTCGCCACGATGGTTCGTTACGATCACGAAGCAGGTTTAGCTGCCGTGCCCATGCCGGCGATCATGCACTCACTTTTTTCCAGACGCATCGTACCTTCGTTCATTGTTGACGTTAGTGATTTTGTTGAAGAGAAGATGAAGTCAATACGAGCGTACGGCTCGCAGTTTTACAAAGCTGACTCGGCTGAGCCGGTTACACGAATCAGTGAACGCGGTTTTATAGAGGAGATTGAATCTCGAATGCAGTACTTTGGTTCGCTTATTGGAGTCGACGCAGGTGAGCCGTTCTACGTTCGTGAGGCGTTGAATGTCGACGACCCGCTGGCGCTGCTGACAAGGCCGATGAATATTTACTCGTAGCCGAGGTGAGCTTGGTACTTCGTACTTCGTACTTAGCGCTTTGCACTTTCAGCTTGGATTGTTCTTAAAGACCGAAGTACAAAGCTCCAAATACAAAGCTCCTCTTTGTATTCAGTTTTTCACCGGTACTGGCTTCTTCGGTTCCAGTATCGCTCGGGCTATTGCGATCATTGCCACAGCTCTTGGTCCTTCTCCTTGAAAACCGCGGGCCAGTCCGACGGCGCGTTTCATAGTCTTGAAGAGCTAGATCGCGAAAAATTCCTTCCACGTTAAACTCTGGAACATCATCAGTTTGAAGCCGCTGCCGACAATTCCCGTCGTTCCAGGATTGAACGCGCAATCGCAAGAGTTGCAACAGCACGTGGCGCTTCGCCAGTGAAACCTTTAGTAAGCTGAATTGCCCGCATAAGGTCTGCGTGTGAAAGCTGTCGGAATACTGATAACAGATCGAACTCCTGGGCGGTTGCATTAGTCATCACACCCATTTGCGCGGTTTCTAACTTGGCCGAGATTGAACTGTCTTCACCTGTAAAGCCTTCAGCTGAATTCGCGGCTTTCACCACCTCGCTCATTGTTTCCCAACTGCGAACCGGGTCTATCTCTGCGAATCCGTTCGCGACTGCCGTCAGCGCGCGAGCTCGATCAGGATCACTTCCACCAATGCGTCGACTCTCAACCAACGCCTCTTCAAGCAGATCGCTGGCTCGTGAGCGTTCAGCGGCGATTACCAATTTGGCGGCGGAGGTTAAGGCCCAAACTTTCTGAATACTCGTGAGGTTGCCCGTTCGTGCCATTCGAGTGACCTCGTTTGCGTCCTTGTTGCGTATTGCGACCTGTGTCAGCTCAAAATCGGTATAGGCTTTTACATTCTTTCGAAGTTCAGTGTTCTCGATTTTGTCTACCAGGTCATTTGCTTTTGTATCTCCCTTGCCGGCGAGGACTACCGCGTAATCAGCATAAATTGCATCACGCATCTCCGATTTAGTTGCTTTGTCGAGTCGGTCCTGCATTCGTTGGGATAGATCTCCGTCGGCGTCATCGTCATTTTGCAGACCGGAGGTAAGGGCGCGGTTGGGACCTTGTTGAAAGTCCGGCGGAACGTATGAAGCGAGTGCTGTCATCTGCGTTCTCAACCCGGCGCCTAGTTCAGGTTCCAACTGTTCGTAAAGAGGAAGAAGGCGCTTGATAACCAGATATTTTCCGAGTCGTCCCGAACTAGCTTGATCTTGTTCCGGTACCGGTGATGGCTGCATGAGAATTTGGGCAGCGGCTTTTAGAAAGTTGCTTTTGATTGCCGGCTGAATTTCGGGTGGTGGCGTTGGTCCGCGACCACGGCTTTGATTTGAACCGCCGCCGCGCTCAAACGTTACATAAAGGAAAGGAGTGAAAATGTACGACGACAAACCTGAGACCGTGTTGGCATCGGCCGAGGGATCCCGGGAAACGCGAGCCAGGAGAACTTGGAATGCAGCGTCTGCGAGTCCATCGTTTTTTTCTCTCAGCGCTGAAAGGAAGAAAATCGAATCTATAGTCACCCGATCAAGTGCTGGACCCGCGAATTCCATCGCTCGCTCAATCTCACCATCTTGCACGAGGCGGCGGGCGAGTTGTAGGCGCTTGGACGCTCCCAATAGTGAGTCAGGATCACTTTTGCGAGTCGCGTTGGCTGCGTCCTCGCGCTGCTTCTGCTCTGCCTCGTCCAGGATCTTGAGAAACTCGTCACCAAGTTTCTTATCCCGTTTGGCCGCGAGGCGCAGGACCTCACTGCGGATGTCTGGTCCTCCGCGAACAACGACTTGACCTCCATCAGAGTTTGCCTTCTTCAGTGCTTCAGCCCGAGTTCTTGCGGTTTCAGTATCGACCACTGTGGCTGCGTCCCATGCGCGACGGAAGAGTTCCTTTGATCGCTCTGGATCAGAGTCCCACAAGATATCAGCCGCTCGTGCTTGCACACGCGCACGACGCGTCTGATCTTTAAATGAACGAGCTTCGTCGGCCAGCGTCGTTACGAGCGAAATCGCCACAGCGCGTTGTTGTGCGGCTTCCTCATTGAGTTCAGGGCTAGCTGGTTTCGCTGTTTTAGTTTTGGTGGAAGTTTGTCCGAACGTGAAGGTTGCACAGCCGACGCAACAGAACGTCACAACGAGCACGAGAAGCTGCCGACGAAGCATATGGGACTCCTGGTTTGGCGGAATGAGGGATAGAAAAATCCGGTTAGTTACACGTGCTCGAAAAGCTTCGGTTCCAAAGAGTGGCACAGACTTCAGTTTGTGTTCCTCGGATGATCTGGACCTCGGACGATTTAGACTACGCCGCGACACAGACTGAAGTCTGTGCCACTCTTAAACGGCGATGACTTCCATTTCCGGATCGACTTCCTGCTTGAGCATTCCCTCGATTGCCATCAACGTACCAGTTAATGAGCTGGGGCAACTTCCACAGGCGCCCTGGTAACGGATGCTCAGTGTGTGTTCAGCTAAACCGATTACTTCGAGATAACCGCCGTCACCCATCAGTGCTGGTCTGACTTTCTCATCCAGAATTTCATTGATCTTTAGCAGTCTCGGATCGTCACTCGCCAGCGCAGCAATGGATCCACCAACGGCGGCCGCTGCGGCTGCGGCGGAAGCTACGACCGGTTCGGTTGCTCGAATTGGAACGGCCAATGCCGGAAGTAGATCATCCCAATCGCCTTCATCATCTTTTTCGACCGTTATCATCCGATCCATGTAGAAGATTGAGACCACGTGTCCGATGTCGAAGAGCGACTTCGCTAAAGGATCGGCTTCCGCTTGGGTAACTGAATGGAAGGACTTGGCGACACCATTACTTACGGGTTCGCGCAAAATAAACTTTACGGCGTTTGGGTTTGGAGTTTCTTCAATATCACTAATTTTCGGCATTTGTTCAGTTCCTGACACTCTTCAATTCGTTATGGACTTCATTATAGCTATTTCGTGGTGCTTTCGCAGGTCGGCGTCAACTGTTTCACTGGGTCCTTCTCTGCGCAACCTCAGCGTCCTCTGCGTCTCTGCGGTGATATTGCTGAACGCCCACAAACCGCAGAGACGCAGAGGACGCTGAGAATTGCGCAGAGACTAACCTGTCTTATTGGCCCAGTTAGAGAGTGAACACATGCAACGCGGTGCGGCGGGCATAATTGGATTTTTTGTTTCGCTTCACGCGAATTTCAGAACCCGTAAAACTACTTAACTTAACTGTCAAAAGGACCTCTAAGCTCCTTGCATGGGGCATTGCTAAAAATCGTGGACACGCTTATACTCCCGCCCTCACTTG
>QHXL01000223.1:13147-16818 GCA_003222935.1 Acidobacteriota bacterium | reverse complement strand
TGACTCCAAGGATGTAGGCCAACGGAATCTCCCAAACCCAGAAGACGAACAAGTTGATAATCGTAGGAGTCCAGGTGTCGCCGGCACCATTGAACGACTGGCCGAGTACCATTCCATAAGCATAGAACAAGAAACCGTACGCCACGATGCGTAGACAATCCACACCATACTGGGCAACTTCTGGAACGTCGGTGTAAAACCAAATAATCTGCGGAGCAAAGAAAATAAAACACAGTCCTACAATCCCGAGAAAAATCATGTTGTAGAAACCGGCCTGCCAAACTGCTCGCTCCGCGCGCTCGGGATTACCGGCGCCCAACGCCTGACCCACCATGGTTGCGGCAGCGTTGGCCATGCCCCACGAAGGAAGTAACGCGAAAAGAATTACTCGAATGCCAAACGTGTAGCCGGCAACAGCGTTACTACCAAAACTCGAGATGATACGTACGAGACCAATCCAGCTCGCCATTCCAATAAAGACTTGAAACGTGCCAGTTGTGGACAAGCGAACAAGTCTCGCCATGATCGACGGTTCGAGCCGCCAGTGATGTCGCTTGATATTGAAGCGGCCACCAGCTCGAAAAAGTCTGCTAAGCGCAAAGAGTGCTCCCGTTCCTCGACCGATGTTAGTCGCGATCGCGGCACCCACAATTCCCAGTTTCGGGAATGGGCCAACTCCAAATATCAAGCATGGTCCAAGTATGATGTTGATGAAGTTGGCGAGCCACAACGTGCGCATAGCAATCGCTGCGTCGCCAGCGCCGCGAAAGATAGCGTTCACCATAAACAACATCACCACGGTGATGTTTCCCGCGAGCATCACCCTGGTAAAACCGGAACCATGTGCGACTACCCATGGAGATCCACCCATCAACTCCAATAACCTGGGAGCGAGCGGCGCGCCGACCGCGGCGATGATTAGCGAAACAAACACCGCGATGGCGATCGACTGCACGGCCGCCCGGGCCGCACCATCAGGATTCTGTTCTCCTATGCGCCGGGCAATTGTCGCTGTGGCCCCAATACTCAATCCAATTGCCAACGCATAAATGAGAGTGAGTAACGACTCAGTCAGTCCAACAGTTGCGGCTGCGTCGGTACCGAGATGAGAAACCCAAAAAATGTCGACGACAGCAAACACGCTCTCCATAACCATTTATCGGTATTGCGAGCAGGAAGATTGAGCGTCCGATTGGACCTTGCGTGTAGTTGCGGTGGGAACCTCGCAACGCCTCCTTGATTCCGGGCCAGATGCCCTGATCTGGAAAAGCAACGGAAGCAGATCCCTCCATACCAACGCCAATCATGGCCGGTTGCTCATTCGAGTGCTGTTCAGAAGTTGAATCAATCATTGTCTTTACAGTTCAGTCTCGCTCGTGCCGGGTGAGTGCATACCCGACACGCTTCGGAACTGACTGAGATCAAGTTTGGGACTTCGGAGAACTACGTTCCGTAGTAACTAAAGTTCTTGGAGCGAATGTCCGATTTGCTTCAGAGGCTCTTGCAAATAGCGCAAGTTGGGAAGGTCGCTTTACCCCCGCTGTCCTAACTAAAAGCTACATCGAGGTTGTTGTAGCCAGGACAGCGGGGGTAAAGCGCCCTTCCCTACTTGCACTAGATTTGACCAATCTTTTCGCTGGTCCTGACTTTTGCAAGAGACTCTTCAGCTGGTCGTGACTTTGAAAGGATATTGCGGAGTAATCATTGATGAGTCGACATTTGCCACGTAACAGTTGTCATTTACCAAAGCACCCCCTTGAGACTCCTCCTTAAATGACAATTGAAAACTGTCAAATGACATCTGGAAAATGATCAGTCCAACCCGACGGATTTCAACTCGCTCGGCCGAAGTCATCCTGAAGGCGAACGATGTCGTCCTCTCCAAGATAACTTCCCCGCTGCACTTCGATGAACACCAGGGTTTCCGCTGCTTCGTTTTCTACACGATGAGCCGCCCCAATCGGAATATCGATAGCTTCACCAGCTGAAACAACAATATCGCGATCGTCGAGAGTAACCTTGGCCTGACCAGCCACGACAAACCAATGCTCAGCACGCTGGGCATGTTTTTGGTAGCTCAACCGTTTTCCAGGCAGAACTTCGATTCGTTTCACTTTAAAAAGATCGCCCTCGTCCAGGACCTCGTAGTTTCCCCACGGACGTCGATCAAACTCCCGTGTATGTTCACTCAACGGTTCGGCTCCTTCACTAAAGATGCGGTAAGCGCAACTTAACGGCGTGGATGTGCTGCGTCAAGAGATTTATTAAGATCAATCGCTTTGCTTCGAAACCGAAGTGCCCTTTCCATACTTAACCGGTTTAAGCACCAGGTAATAATCCGGCAGGACTAGATAACGTTTGTCATCGCGGAAGTAGACGGTTACGCCAAGTTTGAAGTTGTCCAATGCGATATCGGAAGTACTGAACGGGTAGAGGCCCGTTCTTGGAGCAATAACTTTGCGTAACGGTTTTGGGAAAGTTGGATGCAGTCTGTATTCAACATAATCAATTCTTTTTAGGGTGGCGGGGTCGGTCTTGATATATGCGGTCCACTTGTAACGGCCGGCACCTGCGTACGTTGAAGTGTGACGAACTTCAACTTGCGCACGAGCGACCATTGGACCAACCAGGCTACACAGAATCACGATCCCGAATATTGAGCCACGGACCAGTCGGGACATCAACGCACCTCCTTCAATTCATAAACGGGTTGTAGCGGTTGGAAGCCTGCCTCCAATCTCTGTAGTCCATCAGACCTGCTACTCCACTTTTTCCTTGAATCATTGTCTTCAACTGTGAGCTTCTTGATGAACGTGTCGGGTTTGAGATTCTTCAGAGTGACCTTGATTGCATTTGCGGAAGGGGCAACGGCAATCTCGGCCTTCTCACCGTCTTCGGAAGTTGTATCGAAGATGCAGGAGAGCGCAGTGTAGTTGAGTTTCGTTACGTCATCGACACCAGCCAGGCTAACGAATGCCACCATTTCCGTTTTCTTGATAGCAGTTAATTCGTCCTGATACTGCTTCGCTCTCGCTTCAGCCTGGACTTTGCCGAATCGGAGATCCTCCAGCTCCTTTGTGATGTTCTTTAGTTGAAGCCAGATCCCGCACGAAATAAAGCCGACGCTGATCAGGAACAGTAGAGTCAACACTGAAACTTCCAAATTCAGGCCCAGTCCCTGGATTTTCTGCGGAGCTGAAAGTCGCTCTCGCAATGGTGAGATCATGGTGAGGATACAAATGACGAGCAGAGCGATTCCAATGCAAAAGCTGATTGTCAGAAAGTCCATGAGTGCCTCCTTGAGGAAAAGCGGGGGAGTGTGCCTGGAGTTTGGTTACGAGGCTTAGGCTAATTGATTAAAGCAATGGCTGAACGATGAGATTGCGAGGTTCAAGCTCATTGAGTTCAGCAGACGGGCTCTGGAGGCGCAAGATAGTTGAGTTGTATTTGGAAGTCAATAAATCGGACTCACAGTGATTTAAAACAAACAGTCCGTGAAACGAACCGGGTTCGCTTCACGGACTCGACTACAAGCTTTACAGACTGAAATCTGTGCCGTCTTTATGAACTTGGTCGCAACGTGACGTACTGGACAGCGTCACGTCGCTTGATAAGCAGCAACGCCGGACGCGGACCCGATTGTTGAATTGCTGTACTAAAGTCAGCAAGTG
>QHXL01000223.1:12544-13072 GCA_003222935.1 Acidobacteriota bacterium | reverse complement strand
CTGACTCTCGTAACCAGAAGTCCCTGATCGGTGGCGGTCAAACCAAAGCGCGTGGCCGCCTCAGGTGTCAACGTCTGCAATGTTAGACCATACTTTTCGTTGGTTGGCGCTCCAACACCGTCAGTGTCCTCTTCACCTTCAGGTCGCGGGCGTTGAGGCAATTCAGCTAACGCAACCTGGAAGTTTTGCTCCTTGCCGTCTCTGTTTGCGGCGATAGTGACAGTAGCTCCCGGAGCGACGCTTGCGACCAGGTTCCGCAGGCCATTTCGATCTACAACCAGTTGATTGTTGACTGAAGTGATGACGTCTCCTCGCTTTATGCCCGCTTTTTCGGCAGGCCCGGCGGGCGCTACGGACGTAACAATTGCACCTCTCGCCGTAGGCAAGTTGAGGCTTGCTGCCAAATCAGCATCAACTGATTGAATTGTCACACCAAGCATTCCGCGACGAACTTTTCCAGTCTTCAACAACTGGTGCATAACAACTTTCGCCATGTTCGACGGGATTGCAAACCCGATTCCGATATTG
>QHXL01000223.1:0-12500 GCA_003222935.1 Acidobacteriota bacterium | reverse complement strand
GAGTTTCCGCGGTTGATTGCGGCGTCAGTTTGTAAGAAGTCCTCAAAACTGCCATCACTCAACCCGGTTTGGCGACTCTTGGCACTGACAATCCCCGACGTCACCGTTTGTCCAATGCCGAGAGGATTACCAACGGCGAGTACGAAATCACCGACGCGCACCTTGTCCGAATCACCAAGACTTAAGGTCGGTAGGTTACTGGCCTCAATCTTAAGAACCGCAAGGTCGCTGGGTTGATCGGAACCCACCAATTTTGCTGTGAAGGTTCGGTTGTCAGTTAACTCAACGCGAATCTCCAAAGCGCCGTCAACGACGTGATGATTGGTCAGAATGTAGCCCGCAGAGTTAACTATCACTCCGGAACCAACTCCCTGAACATTCGGTTGCGGTTGTTGTTGCGGCACCCGATCGCCGAAAAACTCGCGAAAAGTCGGGTCATCCATAAACGGAAACTGTTGCGCCTGGCGCGCCCGTTCTGTCGAACGTATCGTGACGACAGCGGGGGATACCCGGCTTACAAGATCTGCATACGAGTTCTGAGTGGAAATGGTGGCCGGGGGCGTGGCAGGCTGAGCTGACGATAGACTCATAGCTCCGGTCTGCGCGCGACAGGCGCTAACCGAAAAAACTAAAAGCGCCATACTCACCAACGTCCTAAACTTCAGAACTACCTTCGAATCCAAACTCCTCATAATTTCTCCATTTCTAATTAAGTAAATTTTCCAGTCTTGTCTTTGTTGATTCTAAGACTGGGCTAAAAATATGAACTTTCCGCTCAATGAAACCATCAAAAGCTTCAACGCTCGCAGCTTTAGCCAGTTCCTTTGGATTCAGAGTGTAGGATTTCCGTTTACCGAGCGACGTTAATACATTGGGGCCGGGCTAGATTTGTTAGAATTCCCGCCAAAAACCAGTGCTAAATCAGAGAAAAACTGCCGGAAACCTTAGGAAAAACCGCTCCAATAATTGTCTCTCTTAAACAGTAAGACAAATTTTGCGACATAAGTTATCAACGTACACGATCTACAAGGGCACCCTTCGATTTGAGAAGCTAGTGTCCGTAATGTCTATGCTATACTGCGCCAACGACAACTCAATAAATCCTTGGATCTCTAGCGGTATTTGCGATAGAGAGTCTATCCCGCAAGTTAGAAAACTATTCGTCAGCTACTTCAACGACAAAAGAACAGCAGTATTAGAGGTATGAGCACCACCATGCGTCGGGGTCACATCTCCAGCGGACACGAAGATTGTTCTGTCCTCATCGTTAACGATCTTCCCGATCAGCTTCTGTTGATGGGGAATCTCCTTAGAAAGGCAGGCTATTCCGTGTTAACGGCGGAGGATGGTCTTCAAGCGCTGGAATTGGCGAAACAACGTCACCCGGATCTTGTCATCAGCGACGTCTCTATGCCGCACATGAACGGTCTGGAATTCTGCCAGCAGCTAAGAGCCGACAGCGACCTTCGTTCTGTTCCCGTCCTATTAGTTAGCGCACAACAAAAGGACACGGAGAGTGTCGTTGCGGGACTTGGCGCCGGTGCTGACGATTATCTGGAAGTACCGTTCGATGCAACTCGTCTGGTGGCAAAAGTCGCGCGATTGCTGGAACGATCGCGCCTGGAGGCGAATTATAGGGATCTGGTCGAGCAGGCTAGTGACCTGATTTTTACGCAGGATCTGGCAGAGCGCTTAACGAGTATCAATGCTGCATGTGCTAGGTTTCTGGGTAGCACTCCAAAGGAAGCGATTGGCGAGTCTTTTTGGACCGTATTTGGGATTATTCCAGAAGGTAACGGTTTCGCCGACAGGTTGAGCCAATCAAATAACGGGAGCGAGTTTCGTCATCAATTCATCGCCCGATCAGCCGCTGGTGAAGACCGATGGCTCGATCTGATCGTCTCGCCCATAAAGGACAAGCTAGGTGATCCTATCGGTTTTCGCGGAGTAGCGCGCGATATCACTGAGCGTAAGAATTTCGAAGAAGCACTACGAGACTCCGAAGCGCGATACAAACTGCTTTTCGAAGCCACTCCTCAACCTATCTGGGTCTATAACGAAGAAACTCTTGGGTTTTTGGCGGTTAACGAAGCGGCCACCAAAACCTACGGTTATTCAAAAGATGAGTTTCTTGCGATGACGATTGACGGCATCCGCGCCAAGGACGACATCCCAGCCTTAATCATTAAGAACGTTGCAGACGCAAATGAACTGATTCTTTCCAGTCCCTGGCGGCATGAGACAAGAGATAAACGCACAATCTATGTAGAAATGGCGTCGCATCCGGTTGTTTTCGACGGAAAAAACAGCAAACTCGTAATCGTCAACGACGTCACTGAAAGAAAGCTTCTCGACGAGAAACAGCAACGCCTCCATACCTCGCTGCAACAATCCGCAATGGAGTGGCGACAGACGTTCAATGCCATCGATTTCCCCGTTTTAATTGTCGATCTCAACGGTGTAGTCAAGCGTTCCAACGAAGCTGCCGAGCAGATTGTCGGTCTCGAAGCTGAGCATATTGTCGGACAAACCGTGGCTGAACTTGGACCAACACAGCCGTGGACAAAGGCTTCGGAACTCATCGAGATAATCCGGAAGAATCAGTTGCCGGTGTCAGAAGAAGTTAAGGACGACATGACTGGCAAGACCTGGGCGATCACGCTTTATCTGGTCAATGAATTCGGCTCCGTTGGGGAACGAGCAATTCTGATTACCCAGGATATGACCAAGCGTGCGGAATTAGAAGCATCTCTTCGGCAAAGTGAAATGATGTCCCTGTTGGGATCTCTAGTGGCCGGTGTGGCTCATGAAGTGAGAAACCCACTTTTCGGTATTTCGTCAATTCTGGACGCCTTTGAAACGAGATTCGCTGATCGAACTGAGTACCTTCGATATACAGATGTTCTGCGGGACGAGGTCGGCCGGCTAACGGTTTTGATGGAGGAATTACTGGAGTACGGAAAGCCGTATAAAGGTGATCTTTACCTTATCTCTATCGAAGAGATGGTGGCCCGATCGATCCGAGCCTGCCTTCCTGCAGCTGAGGTTGGCAAAGTTACCTTGGTCAGCAACGTCGAGGAAGGATTACCTAAGGTTAGAATTGACCGGCGTCGACTCTCGAAGGTTTTTGTTAATCTGATTGAGAACGCAATTCAACACTCGGAGAGTGATGGAGTTGTAAATATCGAGGCCAAGCAGACTGTTGAAGGTAAGCAAGAGTGGATTCAATGTACTATTCGTGATAAAGGTCCAGGCACCCTTCTTCTCAAAACGTCGGGGCGGCACGGGCCTGGGGTTGGCTATCGCCCAAAAAATCATGGAGGAACACGGAGGCAAGTTAATCGCAGGCAACAATCTTGAGGGCGGCGCCTGCATGATTGCGAAGTTTCCAGTCCCTCCTGAGGGAGATTGATGAATGGGCAGAAATAAGGTCCTGGTTGTCGACGATGAGTCGGGAGTCCGCTTCGGTATTCGAGATTTTCTCGAACAGCAGGGGTATGAAATCGAAGATGCAGAGAGCTGTGAAGACGCCCAACATCTCTTTCGTACCTCACGCCCTGACATCGTAATAGCTGACTACATGCTGCCGGACGGCACGGCGCTCGACCTTTTGCCACGTCTTAAAGAGATTGATCCAGACATACCACTCCTCGTTTTGACGGCGCATGGCTCCATCGATTTGGCAGTGCGAGCCATCAAGGAAGGCGCCGAACAGTTCCTAACCAAACCCCTCGAACTGGCGACCCTGCAGGTTATTCTCCAACGGCTGTTGCAGAAACAGCGTAATCATCACAAGCAACTCGCGAGTAAAACCCGACGGGTCAGACAGGCAATCGATCCGTTTATCGGGACTAGTTCCGCAATTGGCGCGTTGGCGGCTCACGCACGCAAGATACTAAATAGCGAAAGCCCTATTCTCATCCTCGGCGAGACCGGTACCGGGAAGGGAGTGCTGGCCCGATGGATCCACGAAAACAGCCCACGTGCGGACGAAGCATTTGTAGATCTTAACTGCGCGGGATTGACCCGAGAGCTTTTGGAAACAGAGCTATTTGGTCATGAAAAAGGGGCCTTTACTAGTGCCACAGCCTCAAAACAGGGACTGTTCGAAGTGGCGCATCGAGGCACAATTTTTCTCGATGAAGTTGGTGATGTCGATCTACAAATTCAACCCAAGCTGTTGAAGGTGCTGGAAGAAAAGCGCTTCCGCCGGGTCGGAGACGTAAGAGATCGGCAAGTGGACGTGCGGCTTATTGCGGCAACCCACCAGGACATTGGACAGTTTGTCCGGGAGAAGAAGTTTCGAGACGATTTATATTTTCGCATCAGCACTATTCCGCTCTCCTTTCCACCCCTGCGCGAGCGCAGCGAAGATATTCCCACGATGGCCCAGTATCTGTTGAACAAGTTGGCTACCGATCTGGGACGCGGCGAAATCATCCTGGATGAAAGCTGCATAAAAGCGCTCCAGGCGTATTCATGGCCCGGAAACGTGCGTGAACTAAGAAACGTAATTGAGCGGGCCGTGTTGTTGAGCGACCACAAAACTATCGGTCTTAAGGATCTCAACTTCGATGGTCATACCACAGTGGGCGCGCCATTCCTGGATTCACGACTCACCCTCATCGAACTTGAAAAACAACACATTGAACGTGTACTTCAGGAAGAACGTGGACACGTTGAAAAAGCGGCAAGGCGACTCGGCATTCCACGCAGTTCGCTCTACCAAAAACTCAAGAAGCACCAGATCGCTTCGTCCAAAGTCTAGAACGCTTGTCCAGATTCTGGACAACTACCCGCCAGGATTCTTTTCCTCTCTAAATTCAGTTCAAAAACAATAGGCTTTACGAAGGTTCGCTAAGTTAGGGTTGTGGCCCATGCATTGCACTAGGAGGGCCAAGTGCCCAACTACGTGTAAGCTTCGGATTACCGTCCGGAGATCTGGCAAAACAGTAGTCGAGCTTGCGATTGCCCCGCAGCCTCATCTACTTCGAGCCTCTAATAAGCGATCTAACTTAATTAGGTTAGTAGTCCCAGTACAGGTATTAGTAGCAGGTTAAGGCTAAGACCCGTATTTACTGAGTAATCATTTGGTGCCCCAAAGGGTTATTCAGAAAACGAAACATCATCTCAAGCGAGGTGATTGGAGTGCTTGAACAAGCGGTATCTAGCCTTCGAACACTTAGCCAGTAGGTCTGGCAAGGTTCCTAGAGCCCGCACTCGCCGGCTAAGCAAGAGTTTTGAAGGCTGGAAGAGTCTTTCCAACAGGGAAAAGGAGACTTATGATTAAATTAATTCTTAGGGCAACGTTGCTGTCGGCCATGTTAATGGCTGTGACAGTAGTCGCTAACGCGGATCCGACCTATTTCACCGAGGGCTGCTTCGGTGCCGCTTGCGCACCAGGTGCAATTGCGTTAGCGCCGATTGGTCCGGGCGCGCTTCAGTTCACAGGTCAGACGATAAACGTTCTGAACGTGCCAGCCGGCGGATTCACAGCAGCTAGTTTGGGTGACTTTAGTTGGATTGGTGCGCCGTTTGGTGCCATGGCTCCAACGCCGTTCACCCTGCGAATAACCCAGACTATACCAGGACCGGCCAATCAGTCCTTCAGCGCGCTCGTTAGTGGTACTGTGGCACCAGGTCTCTCGACTTTTAACGTGGTGTTTTCCGCGACGAGTGTGGTAATTAACGGCTACACATACACTCTAACCAATCTAGGTGGTCCTGGTACGATTGCTGCGACCGCGCTATTGATCAACCCTCCAGGACAAAACACTACGGTCCAGTCAATCGTTACTGCTCCAGTTCCTGAACCAGCAAGCATGCTGCTTCTCGGAACCGGATTGCTGGGCGCGGCTGGTGCTGTCCGACGTCGGTTCAAACGGAGCTAGTCTATCTTGCTAGTCCCGGCATCGTTAACGGTTGCCCATTGAATTAAATGAACCGCCCGCAGAATTTGCTGCGGGCGGTTATCAGGAGACCAACAGATGTACGCCGAACCGATGATTTTACCCCTCGACATCAATGGAAGGATTTATGCCCTCCAGGATGAAAAGGGAAATACGATTGGAACTGGAACGCGCGAAGTCTGCGAGGTGTTGCTTTACATCATTACAAAGCCTGCATCCCCGAGCGTGTCCGGAAGAATTAATAGACCAATCCCGCAACGACCCAACTTGCGGGCTGCCATTGCAATATAGGCCCCCCAGCCGCAGCACGTAAGTGGGTCTTGCACTTCTTGGATCTGGTGCACTGCCCTCATCGTTATCAAAAGGACGGGAGATTTGACGATGAGTTCAGCCAAGGTTGATTTCTTTGCGAAGTCCGCAACCTGCCCGACGACGCACCAGTTGCTTTCATTCATCCTCGCGGCACTCTCTGAGGAGAGTGCCAAGGAAGTAATCTCCCATTTAGATATATGCGACTTCTGCGGGGCGGAAGTACAGCTCCTTTCAAGGCATCGAATTTCATCGTCCCACGTCCCGGATGTCCCCTCAGAAATGCCACGGCATCTGCGTTTGCTCGCCGACTCTTTGCTAGGCAAACGGGCGTGTAGGTCTGATCTGGTTTGACTAAAGCGGTTTTGAATTGATGCGGTAGTCGTCGGCCACCGTCGACGATTCCCACCGACGCGATTGGAGCTCCACCGTTGTCGCGCGATTACTGAGCTCTTTTAATTTGCCCATTGCAAGGCAGCCTTTCGGATTGCTGCCTAAGGGTCAGTGTGTGCCGTGAAGCCAACTCGGTTTGGAACATTGAAAAAAGTCTCAGGAAAACTGAGGCAGATGTGGAGCGGTCGCGATGAAAAAGCGTCGAGAGCCTTGATGCCTAGACTGCTCGTCGTTGACGATGAGGAATCCATCTGCTTCTCCATGAGCGAATACTTTTCTCTTCACGGCTATAAAGTAGACACGGCCAGCGAAATGGAAGAGGCCGAGAAATTGATCGAGGCCACCGACTACAAAGTTGTGATCCAGGACCTCCGACTTGGAGCCACCCGCAATCCCGATGGCTTAGACATGATTAAGATGATTCGCGACCAGAATCCTCAGACAAGAATTATTGTTCTAACCGCGTATGGCTCCGCTGAAATGGAAGATGAAGCCAGACGTTGTGGCGCCGATGCTTTCCTCAGAAAACCAAAACCGCTTTCTCAAGTCGCCCAGGTCGTTCAAGGTCTCCTCGAGTCTCCCCCAAAACAAGCTGCGCGACCTGCCTAATTAATCATCCATTAAGAAACTGCTCAAGCATTGAAGCCTTTGACTTTCGGTCTCTGGCTTTTTCGACTTTTTGGTACTAATGAAAATCATGCGAAGGACCTGCTGTCATTTGGAAAGAGAGTGATCGTATATGTCTTGCTTTGACTGAAACCACATTGTCCTGGTTTTGTAACACTCCATCTATCAGGAGAAATGGCTGGTCGACTAAAACGGAACGATAACGATCAAAGAGTTGCGGAGTAACAATGATGTTACTGACGCCGGTTTCATCTTCAATCGTTAGGAACATAAATCCTTTGGCAGTACCTGGTCTTTGTCGAACAATCACCCACCCCCCGACACGCACTGTATTCCCATTACGAATTTTGTAGATATCAATCGCTCGCCAGGCCCCTAACTTATTTAATTCACCTCGATGATAAGCGACTGGATGTTTACCAATCGTCACTCCAGTACCGCGAAAATCGGCATTAACTCGTTCAGGAATAGTCATGGGCAACAGCGGCGAGTTTCCGTCCTGTTCGAGCAATTCTTCGTAGAGATCTCCTGCTGGCCGAACGACGCGTTCAACTTGCCAGAGCGCATCGCGACGATTAACTTGTCCTTCCCTTTTAACGTGCTTCGACTCCTGAATGAAATTCAAAGCGCCTACGGCCGCTAACTTCCTCAACTCATCTTTCCGAAGCTCTTGAACTCGATTGCGTAGATCATCAATCCCTGCAAAAGCGCACACTGAACGCTCACGAACAATGGCCTTCCCTGATTCCTGATTAAGACCTTTGACGTAATTAAGACCCAGGCGGAGGGCAAGCGAAGAAGGATGGGGGAAAGGGCGAGGGGTCGACTGCAACTTTTGAGCACCCGTTCCACCAGTCTCCCCGTCGCTCCCTCTCCTCATCCCCCCTTCACCGTCTCGCCATGTTTCAATCGTGCATAGCCAATCCGAGCGAGTGATATCGATCGGCAAAACTTTTAGTCCATGGCGTTGTGCATCTTTAATGAGTGTGAACGGCTGGTAAAACCCCATCGGTTGATTGTTTAGAATTGCTGCCGTGAACGCTGCCAGGTAATTACACTTCAAGTACGCACTTGCATACGCAATTAAAGCAAAGCTCGCGGCATGCGATTCAGGAAACCCGTAAAGAGCAAATGAGCTAATCGCCAATACAATCTCTTCCTGAGTCTTTCCTATGATTCCATTACTGTCCAAGCCCCGACGCAGTTTGACTTCAATCTCTTTCATTCGCGCTTCTGAACGCTTGAACCCAAAGGCCCGTCGTAATTCTTCAGCCTCCCCGCCAGAAAACCCCGCACACTCCATAGCCATCTTCAGTAATTGTTCTTGAAGGGCATAAGTAACCTGCTCCCTTCCCAGCCGGCGGTTGAGATAGGGATGAACCATTTTCCCTACGATAGGACCGGGACGGATAATGGCTACCTGGACCACTATGTCGTAAAACTTTTCCGGATGAAGGCGTGGCAAGCAGGACATCTGCGCCCGACTCTCAACCTGAAACATTCCAATCGTATCTGCCTTTTGCAACGCTGAATAAACAGCCGGGTCATCCTGAGGAAGATGGGCCAGATCGATTTCTTCGCGATACGACTCGCGAATCAACTTAATAGATTCTTCAAGAACCGCCATCATACCGAGGCCTAACAGATCGACTTTTATCAGTCCGAGATCGGCACAGTCTTCCTTATCCCATTGCACAACAACCCGGCCCGGCATTGATGCCGGCTCGAGTGGAACAACTGAATCAAGTTGCCCCTGGCAGATCACCATCCCACCTGAATGTTGGCCGAGGTGACGTGGCAGGTCCTGGACCAGCTGGTAAAGCTGAAAAAATTTCTTGATTCGTGGTTGATGCAAGTCGAGACCCGCATCTCGAAACTGACGTTCCGCCGAATCGTTCGGATCCTTCCATTCCCATTTGTGCACCAAACTGGAAAGCCGCGACAGAGTGTCTTCATCAAAATCAAGAACTTTGCCAACTTCGCGTGCAGCCGAGCGGCCACGATAAGTAATCACATTGGCTGTCATTGCCGCACCGAGTTGTCCGTAACGCTCATAAACATACTGAATCGCCTTCTCTCTCTGATCCCCACTCGGCAAGTCAAGATCGATATCGGGCCATTCACCTCTTTCCTCGGAAAGAAAACGCTCAAACAACAATTCCATTCCGACGGGATCAACTGCCGTGATACCAAGCGCATAACAGACGGCACTATTGGCCGCAGATCCCCGTCCCTGAATGAGGATTCCTTCCCTGCGACAAAACTGAACTATGTCCCAGACGATAAGAAAGTAACCTTCTAGTTTTAATTTTTCGATGAGTGCTAATTCACGTTCGAGTTGAGGGCGCGCCTGTTCATACGTGAGTGCGCCCTGCTTGCCGGAGTAACGCAGACGCGCGCCTTCCTCGGTTCGACGGCGCAGAAATGAAGTCATCGTTTCGCCATGCGGCACGGGATATTTTGGGAATTCATATCCCAGATCTTCAAGAGTGAACTCCAGTCGTGATGAAAGTTGGGAAGTGTTAGTTATTGCTTCCGGCAAATCCGCAAAGAGCTTCTCCATTACCTCCGCTGACTTCAGATACGTTTCGGAATTTCGTGCCAGCAAACGGCCGGCGGTCTCCAGACGCACATGATTTCGAATGCAGGTAAATACATCCGACACTTCTCGCCGAGCAGCTATTGCATGACAAACCCCATTTGTCGCCAGTAACGGCAAACCTAGACGCCTGGCAATCCCAATTACTACCTGGTTGCGAGCTTCTTCTTCACGATCGTAGTGACGCTGCAACTCGGCATAGACATTACCTTTGCCAAACACTTCCAATAACCACTCCGAGGTGCGCTGTACATCATCCTCTTCTATTGATCTGGCGATAGGCCCATCAAATCCGCCGGTCATGCAAATTAAGCCATCGGCATGCGCTGCTAACTCTTCAGGCGTTACCACACACTCACCAGGCTTTGCATGTTTGGGAATACGCAACTTCATCAAGGTGATAAGTCGACAGAGATTTTGATAGCCTTTGCGACTCTGGACTAACACTGGAATTGAATAAATTGCTTTTGGACCCTGGACGTTGGACTTTGTACTTTGGACACTAATCTCCGCGCCAATATGAGCTTTGATTTCATTCTTCCTCGCTGCCATATGAAATCTAGGTGAACCATAAACACCATTTCGATCCAGCAATGCCATTGCTGACATATTTAGTTCCCTTCCGGCTGCGATCAGTTCTTCAGGAACAGATCCTCCTTCCAGAAAACTAAAAGCCGAGCGCGCATGTAGTTCGACGTAAGTCATGAGTCGTGAATCGTAAATGGTGAATCGTGAATCGTGAATCGTGAATCGTGATCGTTACGGAAATCGTAAAACATCAACACATCCGTATCGGTTTACGATTCACTAATCGTAGTTACCTTCGATAAACCAGTGTCCACTAATCAATTCCCGATAAACTCGATAGAGAGTCAGTTGATCCTTTCCCGACTCAAGTGCTACATCCCATTCATCTCTCGCCCAACGATCGTTTCGCCACCAATCACCAGTGGTCCTCCAGGGCCCAGCTAAACGGCTTACCTTGCCGTAAACACTTCGCTGTTTTCCCCATGCGCTTATATGTTTGGGCCAGCCACCTTCGACTTCTACAACGGCACGCAAGGGCGGACGAAACATACGAAAGCCGAGGCATTGACGGAATTGCCGATTGCCGATTGCCGATTGCCGATTTTTTCCGCGTCTACGAGGATCTTTTGTATTGAGAACAAATCGTTTCATTGAAAACGCGTCTGGGCGATGCGTGTCGAGCACGACAGGAGAACCGATGTTTTGTTCGCCGACAAGTTTCGCAAGGCGCGCCAGGGTGAGTTCAAGCTTGTCTGGCGCCGGCGCCAAAGGGATGAACAACCCGTTCTGCAGCACACGAGGTTTGACTGGTTCACAATTAATCCAAATCGTCTTAACTGCTGACTGAGGCGGATGCATTTCAATATCCAACAGCAGCAGTTTCAAAAACACTTTGTGATCCCGCATTGGATAAGGAAGCGTCAAAGTTCTTTCGTGCGTAGTTTGATTTTCCAACTGTAGACGAACGTGCAACTCATTTGTTGCGAGGGCATAAGAATTAAGACTTGCGCAGACCTGGTTCAATAAACGCGCAAAGATAAATGAGAGAGGTTCGAGTTCGGCCACGGCGTAGTCGAGTTCGATGGAACCGGCAAAAACGGGAGGAGACTGTTTGAGTTTTAGGTGTCTGGCGGTTTTTCCTCTCGCCAGTTTTTGCAGCTGTAGCCCTTCCGCGCCTAAACGTTCAGAAACGCCGTTAAGTGGAAGTTCGGCAAACTCCCGGAAGGTCCGTACGCCCCAGAGCTTCAATGTTTCGAGTATTTCTTCAGCTTGCTTTCCATCAATCTCAACCAGTGAATAATCAAGATTCTCAACCGGAAACTCACCCAGACAGGTCAACTCTTCACCAGGCTCTACAAAAGTAACTCCCTTCAAACTCCTCGCTGTATGTATGCTCGTATCTGGATTCGAAGCTAAGGCAACATTCACTTTCGTTCCGAGTCCGCCATCAGCTTTTGATCTTTTAGCTCTGTCAAAAACTTCAGTCGCTAGCTGGTACGCAGATCCAAACAACAATTCACACCCATCAACGTCAATAACCACTAAATTGGCTGTTGCTTCTTCCACAAAAGGGGAAAAGCTATAAGCAAATTCAGTCAGTGATAGCCCCGCCTCCAGCTCCGACGCGTAAAGACACGCAAACATTTCTTGCCCCCGCGATACTAAGATAGACGAAGATTAATGAAAATCAGCGAAAACTGTCAAGGAAGGATTTTTCAGCAAGAAAAGACTTGCGCCTGACGGTACGTCAGACTTTAGGATAATTGTGTTAAGCGAATTTTCGGTTGGAATAATCGGAGCCCAGGCAGAAAGTCCAATGAACGAAGAACGACTATACAAAGCGATCGAATTCGCGCGAGTAGCCGGGGTCACTGTAAGAACTTTGCATCATTACGATCGAATCGGCTTACTGAAACCTGGTGGTTACACGAGTACTGGCTACCGAGTTCATTCACCAGGCAATCGCCGCAAAGTCTGAAAAGCAGTGTTGACCATTCCCTCAAGCGGAACTAGTCTTCACCGTCAATGAGAGCAAACTTCTTTAGAATCGCACTGTTTCTTTTGCTATGCGCCCTGGGGACGCCTGTCGGTGCAATCGAAACAAAACTCTCGAAGCCTTGGCGAGCGCTGCACTT
>QHXL01000222.1 GCA_003222935.1 Acidobacteriota bacterium | reverse complement strand
GAAAGATCGCGACGGCTCCATGGGTCAAGCGCACAAAAGAGATGTTGCAGGCAATGGGCAGTGAGAACTCCTCTGTAACGGTGGCGTTTGTTTCGGACAGCAGGATACGAGAACTCAATCAGCGCTTTCGCGGTATCGATAAAGCGACAGATGTACTCTCGTTTCCTGCGGAAGAAGAACGGCAGCTTGGTGATATCGCAATCTCAATTGAGACTGCTGCTCGCCAGGCAAAAGAGAATGGATTAACTCTTAACGGCGAAATCGCCCAACTCATTCTCCACGGACTACTCCATCTTTCTGGTTACGATCACGAAACTGATAACGGCGAGATGAACAAAGAGGAGCTACGGCTGCGGAAAAAGCTCGCTTTATGAGTGCCGATCTGATGTCCGGTATGCTTCAGCTTGTCGGGACTAGATTACGAGTTAGCCACGAATGTTGTAGCAGCCAGGCAATCAATTTTGTCCGTCGCGACAAGCTGAAGCATATCGGACATCAGATCGGCAATGCGTTCACTGACAAATTGCCATCCTATCCATTACTATTCATCTATCGATGGCAATTGAAATAGGTCTCGCGCTCCTGCTGCTCATTACTCTTTCGTTATTGGCCACGGTCGACATGGCCTTTGACCAGTTGAGCGATGTCGGACTGCGCCGATTGATCGGAGAAAATGGCGACAAGCCCAAGGGGCGCAATCGCGAGTTTCTTCGCGAGGCCCTTCAGAATAGACCACGTTTTAGCTTTGCCCTCTCAGCTTCAATTCAGATCCTACTCGTAGTAGTTGCAGTTCTAATCACCTCGATTTCGCTGAATCTTTTTCCCGATCCGCGTTGGGTACTAGTGGGTCTTTTGGCCGGCCTTATTCTCGCTGGTATTTTTCGTCAGCTCATTCCACTCTTTATTTCCACTCGCAATCCGGAGGGCACGCTGATTTTTCTCCTGCCCGTGATTCGTCCTCTCGTTCCTGTCATGACGTTTATTGCCGATCCGTTTCAGAGACTGTTTGATCGATCGCGACGACGAGATCATCTCACTGAAACACCCGAGACAGAGGAAGAGGACGACGACAGCGGTGTACAGGCATTGATTGATGTCGGTGCTGCGGAAGGAATTCTCGAAGAAGAGGAAGGTGAACTGATTCACTCGATAATCGAGTTTGGCGATAAGAGCGTGAGTGAAGTAATGACCCCGCGGCCCGGGATAGTTGCGGTGTCAGACACAGCAACGGTGCGTGAAGCACGGGATGTGATGCTCGAGTCGAAATACTCGCGACTTCCTGTTTTCCGCGATCAGATGGACAACATCGAAGGACTCATCTACGTCCGCGACCTGTTGCAGTGCTGGTCGGAAGGCAGCGAAGATCAAAATATCCGACCGCTGATTCGCCAGGTCTATTTTGTTCCGGAGACAAAACCGGTCGATGAACTGCTGAAGGAAATGCAAAAAGCTCATGTGCAATTGGCGATGGTCATTGACGAGTACGGTGGCGTTAGCGGATTAGTGACTGTCGAAGACATCCTGGAAGAGATTGTCGGTGAAATCGAGGATGAAGATATTGCTCGTGAGGAACTGGAAGAGATCAAGGAGGCGGGCGAAAATAGTTACGAGGTACTCGGCTCGACTGAGATCGGAAAAATCGAAAGACTCTTCGACATGGAGATCGAAGATGACGACTTCACTACCATCGCCGGATTGGTAATCAACGAGTCAGGTAAAGTTCCATGTTCAGGTGAACGATTATCATTTCGTGGACTGGAAGTCGAAGTTCTCGAAGCCGACGATCGTCGAATCGGACGTTTGCGGGTAACGCGAGCGCCGGAAGATACTGCTACGGAAGTGACTGCGAGTTAAGATGGGCAAAGTACTTAAGACACTCAAAATCCTTACTTCGGGCGGCAGAGATTTGAAATGCGAAGCCTGCGGCAATGATTTTGTCTGTGGCGTGTCGCTAAGAGGTTGCTGGTGTAGTGAGGTCAAACTTGACGACGAAGCACGAAAGAGTCTTCGTGCTGAATACAAGGATTGTTTGTGTAGAAGTTGCCTGGAGAAGATATCGAGTCAAACTAAATTAGAAGCGTAATTCAAATGGCGAAACATAAAAGTAAATTTCTACGCGGCCGAAAAATTGATCCCGCACCGATTTCAAAATCCATCAGTGCTGCAGATTTGATCGACGAGTCGTTTCTCGCGTACAACGCTGCGCGTCTGCGTGAAGCTTGCCAGCTGTTCACAAAGAAAATGCTGGAACCCGATGTGACCGTTGGGCTATCGCTCACCGGCGCACTGACACCCGCAGGTCTTGGTATCTCGGCACTTATCCCTCTTATCAAGGCGGGCTTTATCGATTGGATAATCTCGACCGGTGCAAACCTGTATCACGATACGCACTTCGGTATCGGCCTCGCAATGCACCAGGGAAACGCTTCAACGTCTGACATTGTGCTGCGCGAGGAAGAAGTAGTTCGTATCTACGATATTTTCTTTGACTATTCCGTGCTGCTCGACACGGATGCATTCTTTCGCAAGATAATTGAGGCTGAAGAGTTTCAGCGCTCGATGTCGACGGCTGAGTTCCATTACCTGTGTGGACGTTACGTTCACGAACGCGAACAGAAACTTGGTATCAAAGATAAATCGTTACTCGCAGTGGCTTATGAATACGCTGTTCCCATCTACACGTCGTCACCTGGCGATTCGTCGATTGGTATGAATGTCGCGGCAAAAGCGTTGCAAGGTAATAAGCTTGCGTTTGATCCTTCGCTCGACGTCAATGAAACTGCTTCGATTGTGCTCGCCGCGAAGCGTGGTATTCGCAGTAACGAGAAGAAAGGTAAGAAGAAGAAAGGTCAATCTGCAGTTTTCATTCTTGGTGGTGGTTCGCCGAAGAATTTCCTGCTACAGACCGAACCGCAAATTCAGGAAGTACTCGGAATTGACGAGCGGGGTCATGATTACTTTTTGCAGATAACCGATGCGCGTCCTGATACCGGCGGACTTTCTGGAGCAACTCCAGGTGAAGCAGTTTCATGGGGTAAGGTCGATCCAGATCGACTTCCGGACGCGGTTGTTTGTTACGTCGATTCTACGGTAGCACTTCCGTTGATTACGGCTTATGCTCTCACTCGACACGAACCTCGCCAACCAAAAAGGCTCTACGAGCAACGCGAAGATTTCATGAAGTTGTTGTTGGCGGAATACAAGAAATCAAAACGACGATAGTTAATGGAGACAACTACCGATAATGGGTGACATCGCGACTAACGGAAAAAAGAAGTCCTACTACGACTGTGTCGACTGTCCGGCCTACTGTTGTTCTGTGTATGACCGTGTGCAGGTAACTCCGCGAGACATACGGCGACTGGCAAAGCACTTTGGCGTAACCGATGAAGTTGCCACCGCAAAATTCACAAAGGTGTGGGGCAAGGAACGAGTGCTTCGCAGGAAGAAGGACATTCTGTTTGCAGAGACTTGCCAGTTCATCAACACCGAAACTCGCGGCTGCACGATTTATGACGCGCGTCCTGCGGTTTGTCGTGAGTTTCCGACGACGAAGCGTTGCGCTTATTACGACTTGTTGAGTTTTGAACGCGAGCAGCAGGATGATCCAAAGGTGATTCCACTCGTGAAGATCACGTTTAAGAAGTGAGCCATCGCAGATTGAAGATTTCAGATTGCAGATTGTCGCCTTCTCGAAGGGCAAATCTGAAATCTGCAATCTAAAATCTGCAATCCAATAGGCAATAGGAACCGTCGAATGGAAAGCTTTCTATCTAGGTTTATTGGTAAACGTATTGACGTCTACTGCGGTGGGGCTGCAAGTCTTCGTGGTGATGCAGTCAAGGTTGAGAGTGGCGTGCTACATCTGCGGGATGCCGATGGTAAGAACTGTTACATCGCAATTGATAAGATTGTAGTTGTGTGGGAGGCGCGTGACGACACGCATCGCGCCGGTTTCATGCCCACACCTAACAAAGACTAAAGTCTCGAGCACAAGCTAGACGCAAAAACGCCGGCTGCTATGAAGCGCCGGCGTTTTTGTTTCCGAATTCGAATGGTAATTAATCGGCGATCTTTCCGACTGGAAGGGGCACGCGACGGAAACCATCAATTCGTTTCAGCCAATAGTCGTTGAACTCAGAATAGATGACGCCGTGACGTCGTGACGCATGATAGAAGCCATGTTCATCGGCGACGACACCAACATGCGATAGACCGCTGAAGAACACCAGGGTTCCAAACTTGTATTGTTCTTCCGGTGCCGGCGGTGTGAATTTAGCGAATAGCGTTCTCGCACTGCCACGTTCAAAGTCGATGCCAATCGACTGATAGATACTCCAGACAAACCCAGAACAGTCAAAAGTATTCGGGCCAGTCGCGCCCCAGACATACCGTGAACCAAGGCGTTCATCGATTGCACCAAGAAGCATTGGTTGCAACTTCATTACAACCGGAGTGGTGATGCCTATACTCGGCGCGATGCTAATGATGGGCTTTGCTGGTTTGGCTTCTCCAATTGGCTTTGACTCGGCAACAGCAACTGTATTTATGAGTGCGGGGTCGTCTGTAGAACACGAGACGTCATTATTATCAGCCGTTGTCAGTCTTAGTCGGGTTTGAGAGAAAGCAGCAGAAGCGAAAAGTACCAGGGTGAAACAAGCGATCAGAGTTCGAGGGAACAGTTTTTTAACAGCCATAGACGGGGAATTTCCTTCTTCCTGCCGGGATGTTCTTACTTTGTTTTTGTATTTCGAAGAGAAGGGAGCAAGCCGAAATGCAAAGGCATCTTAGCCTCTGGTTCAGGCTGCTTCAACAAGCAATGTGACTGTTTCGTGACGAAACGCTGGACCACCCACTAGCGCGGACTGAAAGAGGTCATGATCTCTTCTTGTGCCTCTGGGTGACAGTTATGAATT
>QHXL01000221.1 GCA_003222935.1 Acidobacteriota bacterium | reverse complement strand
TATGTCGGAGGTTTCAGCTTCCCGGAACGCGAGCGGTTAGGACTCGCTGCGGTTATTGCTGATGTACCAATGTCGGCGTTCACTATGAAGCTGGACCAGGAAAGGAAGTCATATGACACTGATTTTTCAATCCTCGCTTTGGTTAAGAATGGGACCGGCGATGTAGTGGCGAAGATAAGCAATCAATATCGACTAAACGGAACGCTCGACAAAGCCGACGAGGCAAAGAAAGGCCGAGTCCTGTTTTATCGCGAAGCGAACCTTCCGCCTGATCGATACACTCTGGACATTATTGCCTATGATGCCCCCTCTGGCCGTGCGAGTGTGCGCACAACAAAACTCGAAGTGTCAGCAACGGATGAGACCAGCTTGCGACTGAGTGATGTTGTTGTTCTGAAGCGAGCGGAACCCGCGAACGGCGCGGATGTGAAGATGACCAATCCCTTTCACGTCTCTGACATGATCGTGAACCCGTTCCTGGGTGAACCAGTTTCGAGATCGATGAAGCAGGTGCCATTCTTTTTCACGGTCTACACTCCTCCGGGTATTGCTAAGCCAAAGCTGACAATTGAGCTTAGTCGTGAGGGTACTACGCTGGCTCAACTGCCGGGTGAATTGCCGGATGCTGATGCCATTGGACGTAGCCAGTTCGTTGGCGGATTGCCTCTTGAGAAGATACCGGCGGGATCTTATGAGTTGAAAATAACGGTCAGCGGTGCAACGACTATATCGCGATCGAGATCGTTCACAATTGTAGATTAGCCGCGACTATCTAAAAGCCTCTTGCAAAAGTAAGGGACCAGAAAAAAAAGCGGTCGAATCAGTGCAAGTTGGGAAGGAAGGGCGTCAAATGTCCGACGAACTTTAGTTTGTCGTTGCGTCAGAGATTCGAAAGATCGACAAACTAAAGTTCGTCGGACATTTGACGCCCTTCCTTCGCAATCTCCTTTATTTTGGATGAACCTCTCTAGATTATTTACCTCGGTTCCCAGCTAACTGTGTTACCTTAGTTCTACCCCTTCCTTCACTTTTCGTTCGAAAATTTAGCAGCAAGCACAAAACCGGGTAACACATTTCGTGGAAAGGCAGTGGTCTTCAACAGCGAAGATTGTTTGCCTGCGATCGAAGCCTTCAGCGTTTCAGTGAAACCGAGATAAGCCTGATCCTATCAACGAGGAAAATCTCTATGAAACCAATACTTTTGTTGATTGCCTGCGTCTTGTCTCTCTCGGCTAATTCTTTCGCACAAACTACTGAAACATTCGATATTGCCACGTACCGGCCACCAGCGGGCTGGAAAAGACAGGAGAAACCCGGCGCTATTATTTACGCGACATCCGATGAGAGCAAAGGCACTTATGCTTTGATAACTGTTCGTGCGAGCGGTGAAAGCGTCGGCAATCCAGCGCAGGATTTCGAAAGCGATTGGCAGGAATTTGTTGTACGTCAGTTCAAGGTTAACGCCCGTCCTGAGATCGAACCTGAAAGAACGGCCGCTGGCTGGAAGATCATAACGGGTGGGGCTGCCTTTCAGAATGACCTCGGGCCGGGTGCCGTTTTGATGAGCACGTATTCGGGAAACGGCAGGAAATTTAGCGTCTCGGCGATGTTCAACAGCCGGGATCATCTTCCTGCTATCGAAGCCTTCGCTTCCTCGATTAAGTTAAAGACTGGACCCGGCAAACAGTTGAATGCAACTGGAGAGAACCAGCAGGCGCAAGCAGTAGGGAACCGGAGTGGCGCTCAACCTCCTGTTACCCAATTCGCCGGCGAGGGCTATACGTTCGCTACATCCAATTTCGACGACGGATGGAATGCCGCGATAAAAAGTGATTGGGTCGAAGTAACAAAAGGCGACACAACGGTTCTATTGCACTACGGCATTACCATGACGGATGAAATGCGGCAGGACCTTTCGAACTCCTATTGGAATAAGATCGCTGCAAATAAATACACCATCAGGAATCTTTACCCGACCAACTACAGCGTGCTTAAGGACTTTCCCTATTACTTTGTACAGGCGGACGCGACCGAAAAGGCGACTGGCAAAAGCGTTTTTGTGAGCTTCCGGGTGATTCCTAAAAACGGAACAGCATATTGCTACGAGATCGTCACGCCCACGAAAGATTCCTTCTCCCGGCAATTCCCCTCCATGGACACGATTGAAAATTTGTCAGGGTACAACCGTTTCGCGATCGGCAAGAGCGACTTGATTGGGAGCTGGCAGGCCGGCGCCGGAGCATTTACCCAATATTATTTCGTTTCCTCGGGAAACTACGCGGGAATGAATATCACGGTTTCCAATCTCAAATACGTCTTCGTAAACGGCACGAGTTACAGAACAGAAGTAAAGGCGGTGACCAATAATGTCTATGCCTCCGAAAAGGAAGTCGGCAGATACATCGTCGGCAACTGGGATATAAGCACTACCGATCAAAAGGGCAAACTCTCGAATTTTTCCGCCTGGTTCGAAGCCACAAAAGGCGGACGCATCCTTCACCTGTTAAATAAAAAATACAGCAGTGAACACTATCTGTTGGGCAAGGACAGGTGACGTAAACGAGTGTGCTTCCTACCAACACTTCGCGGGAATGTTGATAGAGATGGTCCTAAAAACCGATCCCGAGAATCTTCGAATTGAGAACAGCCAGATTGTGATGAAGTAGAGGTCAACTCACCACCTTTACGCTTCCACTGCAACCTGGCTCCGGAGTTGTCGTGTCCCTGAAATGAAGTCAAGACGTGGAGTAGAAGTCAGTTCACGAAAGGCTGAGGACGAGAGATCACAGTATGGCAAAAAAGAATCTGGTAATAGCAGCAATCCTATTCGCAGTTCTATCGATTTCGTGCAAATGGATCAACTCCGTTCGCCCAACGAGCAAGGGTCCGAGAATCGATTTGACGACCCCTGCCACCGGTCTCGACGTCCAGGTACAACTCGACAATACGCAAACTGCCACCAATAAGATTTCGAATGACGGGGGAAGTGTGTCGCTAACTACAGCCGATGGGAGCAGCTTCACACTTGATGTACCTGCGAACGCTCTCGAGGCAGAGACTGAGATAAGAATGACCGCGGTCAAGAGCCTTGATGGGGCACCGCTCGCTAATAACACTCCGACCGCCGTTCAACTCGAACCTTCAGGTCTGTTCTTCAAGGAAATGGCGACGTTGACGATAGTTCCGGCAAAGGAGATTCCTGCCAAGGAACAGATCATCTTCGGCTATGAAGGCGATGGACGAGACTATCACCTCGCGGTGGTCGACCCGAAAAGTAAAGAGATCAAGATCAAGTTAATGCACTTTAGCGGTGCGGGTGTTGGCAGCGGTTCGGATTCCGCGTGGGCGGTAACTTTACAGCTGCAGGCAGATCGCGCGAGCGCGCGGATAGCACAAGAACTCGGTGAATTAGTTCAACCTGAGCGCTTAAAAAGGCTCGCCGGCGAAAATTCATTAAGTGACAATGAACTCGATGAGAAAGTGAAATCCCTTCTTGATCAATTCGATGATCAAGTCGTTCTCAAACAAATAGCTGCGGCAGAACTGGATTGCAAGCATGCCTTCAAGGCTCTTGAAGATTTGATCTTTCTGGGAAAATTGAACCAATTCTTCGGTGCTTCTTTACCAGATGATTTTGCGGAAAAAGGTCGGAAGCTTAAAGAAATTGCTGATCAGTGTAAAGGCGGGGCAGGTGAACGTGAAGGTAAAAGTGAAGGTAAAAGTGAAGTTGTAGGCTCGTACCAGATCGTCGGTGGTCTCGATGACTTTCAGACCAATACTGCGGTCTGCGACATTATGAAACCATTCAAGCTCACAGGCGGCGGGATCACCATGCAACTCTCTGGCGGGCTAACAGGTACGTATAGCTACACTGGACCATTCAATGCTAATGGCACCGGCAATTACACCATTTCCCTGCCCGACGGTATCGGCAAGCCGGGAACAATGACCGGCGGTGGTGCTGGCCAAATTACCGGAGATAAAGTTTATACAGGTACCGGTACCGAGAAATACACGCTCACTCCGATACCACCGTGCAAGTAAATTGTAGGAGTGTCTCTCCGTGGGCACCCCTTCTAGTTTTTGTACCTCATCGACGAAGAAGGCCAAAGGAAACCCTAAAATGAAATACTTGTTCCTGTTAGCTACGATGGTTTTTGCAATCAACGTATCGGCTCAAGATGCAAGCGTTCTTGCCGAGCCTCACCACATTGTCGTCGACAGCAAGGACAATGTTTTCGTCACGCGAAAGTACGGCCTGGTGAAGATCGCGCCCAATGGCACGATCACGAACCTTTCAAAACAAGGTCCGGTCATCGGCGGGATGGACCGCGCTTGGTACGATCTGATCATCGATTCCAAAGACAATCTTTACGCTCACGACGGCAAGGTCATTTACAAGATCGTCGTGTCGGCTGACAACATTGTTACGCTGAAGAAGTTCGCGGGACAGGATTACAGCTACAAGCTCGAAGACGGCCCGCTCGCGACAGCCGGTTTCAATTCCATCGGCCTGATGACGATCGACAAGTACGATAATATTTATCTGACCGACAGCGCCGACAAGATAAAGGACACGATCGGCACTAATTTCGTCACCGACAATTTCAATTTGAGTGACCCGGCAAGGAAAATCGAGAGGAAGAACAGGAAGGCTTTTAGCGTGATTCGCAAGATCAGCTCGAATGGAATTGTGTCGACCCTAAGGACGCCAGACGGAAAATTTATTCTCCCGAATCAGATCAGCGGCATGGCGATCGATCCGCAGGGTAATATCATTTTTGGCTCTTACAGCTTTGGCCGTTTCGTTGGAAAGATCGACCTCGCTACTGGCGCGATCACACTCGTCGCGGGTCAACCTTATAAACGAGAATGGTGTCCGATCTACACACAGGGCCCGATCGCCACGGCGGAGTTCGTCGAGCCCGAGAATATCATCGTGAACAAGAAAGGCGAGATACTCGTTGCCGATCAACGCATCAACCGGATCATCAAGATCGCAGATGGAAGAATGTCGACGCTCGCGGGCGGAAACATCATCGACGATTGTTCGGGGAATATTGCCGGCAGCTCGGAGAATGGAAA
>QHXL01000677.1 GCA_003222935.1 Acidobacteriota bacterium | reverse complement strand
TCAACCTTCTCGTAACGAAACAACTGCCCACTCAGATCTTGAGCATCCTCGCCTGGCGAAAGGCATGTAGCACTGTCAGCTTCAGCAGTAACGTTCGTTAGTCGAACTCCAAGTAACGATTCCGGTACCTTCTTTATTTGGGCAGCATTGATTAGCACTGTCCCGCCGCCACGGACATAATCCGTGAGTTTTTGAATCCAGTCTCCCGACCATTCAACCCTGCCACCAACAACTACGGCACGATAAGAGGAGAGCGGACTTTGGGCTTTCGCCTTTGGACTTTGGACGTCCGTAGCCGTAAGCACATCAAACACGTCTCCAAATGCGCTCGAGACAAACGGTTGCCGATCGGCAATCGCAGGTTCTCCTTCGACAACCAATCCTGGGTAATAAGCGACTCCAAATAATTCACGCAGTGCCCGATCACCACGATCGATTTGCGACACCTCGAAAGGCCATTGAGGATAGTCAGTCATCTCGAAGCCGTGAGCCGGATCGAGTAGAAACGCTATCGGAGTGTAGGGAGTCCCGCGGTCGGGATGCTTTTCTGCGAAGTTCATGAACTCTTCTGTAATGCGGCCCAACGGATTTAACTGCAAAGGATGTTCACCCGGACCAGGTTTGAAAAACTGATCGTGACCCTGCTCGAGATAGATCGCCGAGGCGCCTGACATGTAATAGAGGTAGTAACTCTTTCGGTACCACGAGAGCGACGGCCCCATCGTTGGCCCGTAACGGGAGTGATAAAAGAAATCCGGCCCGGCAAAGTTTTGGGCCTTGGTAAACGTTGTCGCTGTGTCGCCAAAGTTCGGTGCGTGGTAGTAAAAAAACTTGCCGCCAAACTGTCGCGCAGCTCCTCGAGTAAAAGCGATGCGCATGCCCGTCATCGGCATCACCGCAGCCGTTTCCATCCCGAGCAACTGCACTCCCCACTGCGTGAGCGAATGTGCGAATGACGTGGAGGAAGTTGACTGCCCGGGAATCAACCTATCCCACATTGCCCCGGTTTCCGTTTGAAAGGTATCACGCCACTTTTTGGCGAGGGCGTTGGTGTAGAACTGACGATGAGCCTCGAGTAACTCCCGTCGAGATTGCGAAGGTGAGATTTTTAGCTCCGCAGGAGCCAGATCCCAGACGTAACCGACGCTTTCGCCTGAAATCAATCCGAGAAACTGATCCTTCAACTCGGTATTCAGAATTTGAAAAGCCGCTTTACCTTCCGCCTCGGTGAATTTAGCGGCCCCGTAGTTGATCAGGATTCCGAACGGACTTTTCGTCTCGCGCACATAGCGAAGGAACGCACTTCCCTACTTTAGATACTCGGGCAAGTCATTAATGTAAACCACGGGAGTCCTTTACGCTTTTGTATTTGTTAATAAACAGATCAATCGGCTCGGCGTTAAATGGATACAGAATCCGTTCCGATGTCGGTTTGTCATATTCTGCCCAAAATTCTTTGGCAGTGTTCCATGGCATCAGAAAGTCGCGACCGGAGATCTTTGGACGAAGCCAGGCTTCTGGAAGTGTCGCAGTTGTCGAGGCCGGAACTAAGGACGCGATTGGTTTCCGCGAGGTAGACCACGAATGTAAATAACGTTGCGCCGCAAAGTCTGGTTTTTGACGACCTACGGGCTTGTACGACTGGTCGTTTGTGAGGACAAAGCAGTCAACATTGCGTCTCACTGGCGCCGCTTTTGCGATATCGATCGAAAGTCGTGCGGGTCCCTTTTTCAAATCGACAGTGGCACTGTCCCAGGCAAAGGCCCATTGCCAGTACATGCTGACTTCGTCGTGCGGGTCGATAACGTCGCGCACGCCATACTCATGTTCGAAGACTTGCCGGCCGTTCTGAGCGACGCGAGCCACAAAGTTCTCTTCCTTGTTGGCCCAATCAGCGTAACGAACCCACAGTGTGTATCGCCCGTCCCGTGGTATCTCAAGATCTTGACTAAGCGAAGCGCTCGTCTCGTCTGCACTGGCCGCCGCCGAGTTCCATTCACTCTCTCCGCCCTGCGTCCATTCGGCTGATACGCCTGGCCCATTGATTCCCCAACCCGGCGCTTTGTCTCGCGAAAGATTTAGATAAGACGGATTGAGGAGTGGCTCACCGAGCTTTCCGGTTGAGAACCCGCGCATGTTCTCTGCCTCGTACCAGAGATACTCGTAATTCGGACGCGACTGTGATGGAAGAGGGGAAAACAGACCGAGCAGAAGAATGAGGACGACACTAAGGAAAGGGTTCATAGCCAAAAACAATCCACAGATTTCGCGGAGTCCACAGACCGCCTTTTCAATCTGTGAAATCTGCGTAATCTGTGGATTAAGTGTCTACCAGGCTAACCTAGCGATTCGATACATTCGCTCAAAGTTCGCTGTCGACAAGTGAACATTGGAGTGTCTCGAAGGGTATATGAGCTGGCTTTTGTTTCGCGCAGTTCCTGGACCAAATCAAGAAAATCTGATGGATAGTCTGTCTCAAATGCGACCACGAATTCCTGGTCGTCCAGACCGAACGAATAGGTCGTGTGCAGCTTCACTGAACGATACTTCGAACCGATTCTAATATGCTCGTCCATCATCTCCTGGCGCTGCTCTGCGGAGCGGGTATACCACTCTCGAGTCTTAACAAAGGGATAGACGAAAAGGTACTGCGATTTACCCGGTACGATGTGTAAACGATCCTCAGCGTGTTCGGGATTGTCTTTGTCGATATACATCGAGCGCTTAGTCATCGACAAAAACGACTGTGTCGGTTCGATGTACTTCGCCATTTCCGTCTTGTTGATGCGCGCGGTCATTTCCTGGATCGGCTCGAGTTCGTAACCAATGCGCCAGATCATAAAGTCGACGTTTGTACGTAAGCCAATCGTGGAGTAGGAGTGCATGAGTAATGAAGAACGAAACTCTTCGACTGTCTTCACAAACTCTTCCCGAAACGCATGTTTATCGTCGTTCGAGAGCAAGCGCCACTCAGGACGGGCGTGGTAGAAAGTAAAGTTTACAAATTGTCGGGGAAGTTTTGCTTTCTGCTCCTCGACCTCTGAGCAAGTTGGGGCGAGACGAAGTGAACCGCGAGCATTGGTAGCATCTTCCTTGTCACTGCTCATTGTTGATTACCTCTAACTTACAACGGTTTTGACCTTGAATGGTTCGGTGGTGAAAAGCGAAGTTATTCTGCCCAGTATGTCACTCGTTTGCAACTTGGGAAGAAAGGGTCGGGGAGATACGTCAAAGGGGATATAGGCGCTTTGGACTCAATCTCTGGTCTTTGGAATAATGGCTCGAGTCAGGGTTTAAGTGTTTGTGTTCCTAAAAGCAGAAAATCGGAGAAAAACTTTAAATGAAACTGATCGCAACAATACTGGCTTCCATTGCACTTTCACTCGTAGTGATTGCTTGTAACAAAACTGTGTCGCCAGCAAATTCAGCGGCACCAGTCGCGGGAGCGCCGTCGCAGCCAACGGACGAACTCGCTGCTGCTCGAGCCTTGTTCAAGAAAAACTGCGAAGGATGCCATGGTCCAACCGGCGAAGGCGGCCCGACGCAGGTTGACGGTAAAGAGATTAGGGTGCCTTCACTACACGACGAACGCGTAGCAAGACACACGGACGAAAAATTCACCAAGGTAATCAAAGAGGGCGACGGGCCTATGCCTCCGTTTGCCGATAAACTCAAGGCAGAAGAGATTGCGGCGTTAGTAAAGTTTGTGAGGAAAGAGTTTCAAGGCAAATAAAGGCTAAGAATTTCAGATCTCAGATTTCAGATCTCAGATTTAAAAGCAATTTTAGATCTGGGATTTGAGATCTGAGATCGGCATTTGAACATTTAGGCGTTACCGCTTAACATTTGCCCCACGCACTCGTAGCTCAGTTGGATAGAG
>QHXL01000220.1:12129-13763 GCA_003222935.1 Acidobacteriota bacterium | reverse complement strand
AAACTTTAGTTTGTCGTGAGATCGAATAGTAACTGCCAGGGGGCCTTTAGATGAGGTCACGACAAGCTAAAGCATATCGGACATTGGGGTCGCGAGATCGATGGTAACTCGTGGTGGTCTTTAGATGAGGTCACGACAAGCTGAAGCATATCGGACCTTACGTTCGTGAGATCGAATAGTAACTCCAGGGTGGTTAGTAGAAGGAGAAGAGGGTGAGTCACGCCGGGACAGAAGAAGTACACGGTCATCCAGCACTGCAGCACCATTTTGAGAATATGGAGCAGCAGCGCGAAGCTGGAACACTCGGCATGTGGGTGTTTCTCGTGACCGAAATAATGTTCTTCGGCGGAATGTTTCTCGCTTACACACTCTATCGTTACAAATACGGCGCCGCCTTCGCTACCGCCAGCAATCACCTCGATATCACCCTCGGAGCCGTTAACACGGCAGTACTGATTCTCAGCAGCTTTACGATGGCGTTGTCGGTTTACTTCACGCAGATTGGCAAACTTCGACCACAAGTCGTCTGTTTGATCCTGACAATAATTCTTGGCTTGACGTTCCTCGGAATCAAAGGCGTTGAATACAAGGCGAAATACGACGACAGTCTGATCCCGGGACGATTAATACCCGCTCGTCCGTTTAATCCCGCTGTCGCCGAACACGGAGATGACGACCCGCACAAGCTTCATCTACTTCCGGGAGCGACAGTCAAGAACGTTGAATTGTTCTACTGGATCTACTTTGCGATGACCGGCATGCACGCCGTTCACATGATAATCGGCGCTGGTCTATTGGTGTTCCTGCTGTATTTCTCCATCAAAGGTCGATACGGACCCGAGTATCACAGTCCGGTGGAGGTCATCGGTCTTTACTGGCACTTCGTGGATATTGTCTGGATTTTCCTGTTTCCGTTGTTGTACCTATTGGGGCGACACTTTGAGCACGGTTAGGAAAGCGACACGTTGAAATGAGCGAGCACATAGTTCCGGTTCGAGTTTACATGACGATTTTTCTGGTGCTGTTGGTGGGAACGGCGCTAACGGTTCTCGCTGCGTTTCACGACTTCACCTATCACATTGGTGGTCGTGAAATAAACCTCAATACCATCATCGCCATGACGATTGCAGTGACAAAAGCCACCTTCGTCGTGCTCTACTTCATGCACGTCCGCTACAGTTCGAGGTTGGTCTGGGTGATAGTGACTTCCGCTCTCTTCTGGATGGCAATACTCTTTGCGCTGACATTCAGCGACTACTGGACACGCGACTGGTTGCCAGTCGGCTTCTGATCACTCCCCGCGCTGCAGAGTCATCTCACGAATCTCAATCAAGTTTTTACAGTTCGGACAGTTTAGACGAATTGTCGCGTCTGAAGTCTTGATTGGCGCGTCGCAGTATGGACAGTTGCCGCTTACTACGTTGTGTTGGAGCAGATCGCGCATCATGAAGAGTGGCAGAACCAGACCTGCGATGAGTAGCGGTATGCCGAAGATCAATCCAATACTGGCGCTTTGGCCTACGGTGAGACTAATGACTAAACCGGCAATAAAAAGAAGTAGACCTACAGCCACGCTGAAAGAAAAGCTATAAGCACTGTCAAAGGTACGGCCTGGTTTGGCAACTTCCGGTCGA
>QHXL01000220.1:0-12075 GCA_003222935.1 Acidobacteriota bacterium | reverse complement strand
TGGAAAGTCTAAAGGGAAGATCGCTTCGGGTAGGCTTGATTTTTACTCTGTCGAGCATGGCGCTGTCAATAAGTTGCTCAACAGAGACAAATTGTACAAGTTTTGGTGCAGTAGCGAACGCAAAGGACGCCTACCTAGTCCAGTGCAAGTTGGGAAGGCTGGCAAGCGGCGAAGTGGGCGGCATTCCAAAGTAGCCCTGAGCGCGCCCCGCCGTAGTTCGAATCAGTTAGGCAATCATTCTTAGCGGGGGCGCGCTCAGTCTCGGATGCCTGCAGCGCCCGATATTCCGCTTGCCACCCCTCCCAACTTGCAATGAACTAGAGAACCGCCCGTAATTCTCCGCTTTACCTGTCTGACTTGTTCTAATCCACCATCTTTGTGCTTTAATTACCGCTTGCTCAATTGAGCCATTTCGCGACTATTACAATTAAGGACGGCTTTTTGCACTAATGTCTAATCAAACTGCTTTTGAAAACTTTTTAAATGAACACGACGAAGAGGCGTGGTCAGCGACCCTGACGACACTGCTTCGGACGATCCACGACGTCGATCGCAATGCCACGCAAATCTGGTTTTCGTTCTACCCGCTATCACTTTTTCAGGCACTAACGAACTCTGACGATTCGGAAACACTTGCGCAGCGACTCTTGCTCCAGGGGAAGTTTTATCTCAAGGATCAGATCGATACGTCGCACACCTTTCTTTACGGGCATCGTTTCTGGCCCGAAATTAAGTCAGCTGTTCAGAAACATGCCGCGAGTTTTGTTGGCGATGGAACAAGTTTGTCAGACCAGGTCCTGAAAGTTGCGGCCGAAACGGCTAAGGCTCTCAAGGTCGATCAGTCGCTACTTGCCGGCATCACGGCCGTGGCTTTTATGACTCTTCAACAAACCGGGTCCGCTGCTTTTAATACTCCGGGCAAAGTTTCTATCGATAAAAAGCACACCCGGCTTTCACCTGAACAAGTCCTGCGCGAACGCGCCAAGGACGACAGCCAGGGACTGCTTGGATTCTTGCGGACAGTGAATAAGAAATGGACCGTCACGCACGATGAGAACGACGACCGGGCCACGTATGTCATGAACAACATTCAAGACCTCGCCTGGGGAGCCGCCGAGGATCGTTCGCGTAACTGGCGCGAGATCGATGCCCGAAGGGGTGAGGGTCCGATTCCCGTCGAATGTCGATCAGCTTCGTGTGGAACTTGTTGGGTTGGTGTTCTTGGTGGCGCTGAGAAATTGTCGGACGTTGCCGCGCGCGAAGGAAAGAAGATCAAGGAGTTTGGTTACATCGACACCAATGAGACAAAGCCTCTGATTCGTCTTGCCTGCCAGGCGCAAACACACGGCGCAGTTTCAATCGTTATTCCACCGTGGAACGGAGTGTTTGGGAAATACATTCGCGCACAGAAAGCCGCAGTTGAAGAGCAACCCTCAGCTGTCGCAGACTCTCCAGCCACCGCGAACGATCAAAGCCACTAATCTTGACCAAAAGCGCAAAGTTCTCCCCTCTGCTTTATGTTGCAGCCGCCGCTCTCCTCTGGAGTACCGGCGGCTTTTTCATCAAGTGGAACGATCTGTCAGGATTGGAATTATCGTTTCTCAGATCAGTGTTTGCGTTGCTGGTGGTGGCGTGGTTCACCCGGCGTGAAGGTTTCGCGATCAATGGAATCACTCTCGCCGCATCGTTGCTTTATGCGGCACTCGTGATTCTCTTTGTCTCGGCAACCAAGCAGACGACTGCCGCTAACGCGATCTTCCTTCAGTACACCTCACCGATGTACCTGCTAATCTTTGAACCACTGGTCTACAAAGAAAAGTTTCGTTCGCGCGATCTCGTAACGGTGCTCGTATGTCTTGGCGGGATGACTCTTTTCTTTGTCGGTCAACTGCGACCTCAAGACATCACCGGCAACATTCTGGCACTCGCTTCCGGTTTGTGTTTCGCCGCCTACTTTTTGTTACTCCGGCATCCGAAAGCGAGACTGGTTAACCGTGCGTCGTCGGTGATTTACGGCAACCTGCTCGTTATCCTGATCACTGCCCCATGGGGAATCGCGGCGCTAAGGAGTCTTGATAGATACGACACGTCGAGCGTGATCTATCTTGGAGTTGTTCAACTCGGTCTGTCCTACGTTCTGTTTACCCACGCAATGGCTCGCGGTGTTAGATCGCTTGATGCGGGAATCATCGCTTACATCGAGCCGGTGTTGAATCCTGTGTGGGTATTTCTTGGTATTGGTGAGAGACCTTCCAGGTGGGCGTTACTCGGCGGATCGATCATCATCGTTGCGGTGATTGCGCATATGTTGTTGGACGCGAAGAGCAAAAGAAAACAAAATCATTTTCCAGATCTCATCTGACATTTTCCAGTCGTCATTTGGTCTTGGGATTTGGATTCCTCTTCCCAATGACAACTGAAAAGTGTCAAATGAGATCTGGAAAAATGCTTATATCATCCACTGAATGACTACTGCCTAATCAAAGAGACGCTCAACCGTAAAGTTAAATCCATCGAGGACCGTCGACTTCGCCTCATCGCTACTCGTGAGTAACGCGCCAGGTATCAAGCGATCGAGATCAAGTATGCGTACCTCTACCGAGTGATTGCTCTCATCGATCAACCAAAGTTCTTTTACGCCAAGTGCCGCATAAGTATCTGCCTTCGTATTCCGATCATAAATCGCAGAACCAGGTGAAATGACCTCAACAACCAGATCAGCCGTCGTCCTGCGGTTGGGTTCTAGTCGCGCCTCCGTCTCAGCAGAAACATAGAACAGATCCGGTTCCAGGTAGGTGTTTGGAGTTGTCCAGATTGCTGCTCGAGGCACGTACAAAGTGCCGGTATCTTTCGACTGCAATAGAAACTCTGAAAGTAGGCGAATTAACCTGCTGACAGCATTATCGTGTCGGTACCCAGGAGGGGGTGTCATATAGAGGACTCCTGCGATTAGTTCAAGCTTTGAATGGTCGGGAGGTTCCGGCAGTTCCCAGAACTCTTCCAGGGTGTAGGTCTTGACCAAAGGTGATGTGTTGACCCAGGACATCATGACTCCTATGAGGAAAGGTAGGGAGAGTATAACTACGCGCGTTGGTTAAAGGCTACTTTACGAGGGAAGCATTTTCCAGATCTCATTTGACATTTTCCAGTTGTCAGTTTGAGAGATTTCAAGCGAGATCTTTCGAGCCCGCGGTTTTAAATTGATAACTGAATACTGTCAAATGAGATCTGGAAAATGCTTCCCCTTAGATCAGCCACTGCGATCTACTCGAATAATAGCTCGGCGATCGGTCGGGGTATCTCTTCTTGTACTTGTGATAACGATCGAGAAGTTTTTCGTACCGCTTGTCTGATGACTGAAGTCGTTTATGTGGCATGGCGCGCAGATGATCCTCAATCTTCGTCATCTTGCGAGGGGAGAAGCGCCAGTCGTAGTTGCCGAGGTTGTATAGACTAGTTACGCCGTAGCCTTTAATTCTCCCGGTGAAGTCCACGTAGGGATCGAAGTAACTCCAAACGAGATCGCGGATCGATCTGAACACCGGCTTGCGACCGTGAAGCCCGATGTCGCGCGAGCGAGCGATCGATCCCCAACGACCTTTCTCCTGAAACACAAAGAGTACGTGATCCAATAAATCCTGCGACTCGAGGTCGAGCAACAGCGGCGGATAACCATGCTGCTCAAGGACCACTGCGGCTGAAACTGCTGCTTCCAGGCAGTGCACTTCGTTGTGCTTCACCATTTCGCGAAAGGAACGCATGGTGCCGCCGTGCTTCTCCCAGTTGTACGGCATCAAGCTGAGATAGCGTTGCACCTTTGCCGGTCTATCGAGCGACTGAACAAGCTTCCACTCTTTTGGCGTGAAATCTATTGAGTTTGGAGTTAGCAAAAAGAGCTTTCCTTCACAAAACAACTAAAACGCATCCTCGACTTGCCTGAATCGACACCCGATGTCAGACTATCGCCCCCAAAACCTTGGCAGAATTCTTTTTGTAAGTGAGACAGGTTGAATATGAACAAGCAGGCTATTGCACCACAAAGATCTCGGTCAGAACTTGAAACTGAAAATGAAGCAAATCGTTTGATAGCGCAAGTGCAGGCGGCTCTCGTTACAATCTCGACGCACTCCCCTGAGGAGGAAGATTCAATCGAGTCGGCGGCAGATCGAATTGAACGGGCCGCTCGTGATTTGGCAGACGCGATCAGAGGAGTAGCCCAGGAACGCAAGGCATCGCAGTAGGCCAGAAAGCAGTAAGCCGTGAGAGGAAGATCATTTTCCGGATGTCATTTGACAGTTTTCAGTTATTAGTTTGAAAACGGAACCATAGGTTTTCGCGTCTGGCTCAAAAGTCTTTCAGATCTCCTCTCGCGTCTCAAACTGATAGTTGAAAGATGTCAAATGAGATCTGGAAAATGATCTTCTTTTAATGACGTCAGCGATTGAATGCTGCCCCTCAGAATCTCCACCCTACTCCGAGGCTAATCTGAAGGTTATTTTTTGTGGCAGCGGGAATTAGAACAGGTGTCGTCAAAGTACCTCTTACATGTTCCTGGTACCTGATGATCGTGTCGCCGATGTCAGCACGTATGATCACTCGATCCGCCGGATAAAACTCAACCACGGCGCCAAGATCCATTGCAAAGTTTTTCTCGTGCGTCACACCGCACGAAGTACCAAACGAAGTACCCACGCAACTCCCGCGTGAGGGAAACTCTCCGAACCACATCACTCCCGGTCGCGCTTTAGCAAATACGCCGACCCACTTGTTTCGCACTCCCGCCTTTAGACCGACAAATCCCTGCGTCTTTTGACCAATCTCGTCGTTGCCAAAGTGAGCTTCAGGGAAGAATGTCCCTTCTGCGTCGATGGCAAAGTTCTGATTCAGGTTGTAAGCGAAGCGAGCTCCCAGACCTTTGACTGTAGAGTCGCCCGTCGCGAAGGTTGGTAGGGTTCGATCCTTAAAGTCGGTCAAGGTAATAGAAGTGAAGACAGCGCCGACTTCCATCTTGTGCTCATCAACCTGTGCGTTAGCGTCTTGAGTGGCGGCAAGACACACCAATATTGTCAGCAGGACGAAGACTTCTCGTTGCATAGGACCTCCAAAAACTAATCGCGAAATTATCGACTACCCAAAGTTGGTCGCAGCAGTGTGGAGCAATGCTTGTGCCTTCAACTTTAGAGGGCTTTTCCGAGATAGAGAGAGCCAACAGCAGTGAGAAATAATTTCAGTTGAAAGATATTTCGGCCAGCACTGCTGACGGCTGCCCGTGGAGCAAACTTAGCCTCCCTATTTGTAGGTGTCAACGCGATTAGGTTTTGGATTCTTAGTATGTGGTGATTAACGCCTGCAGGCGGGGACGCCTGCGGTCCCAGCAGGACCAACTACTTTGGTGCCGTCGCGCCAAAGTGGGCTTACTGCTTCTGCGTAGTACTTAGTGTGGTTAGCAGTTTCTGATAGCGAGGGTCGCTGGCAAACTCCGCAAATGCTTCTTCAGACTTGAGTCGTTCAGCATCCTTGAACCCAAGTTCAACTGCTTGTTCAAGCGATTCAATGGCAGGTTTCTTCTGACGTTTCAAGGCATACACTCGAGCTATCTCAAAACTGAGGTTGGCATTCTTTGGATCGATAGCTTGTGCCAGTTGGAAATTGGCGAGAGCCTGGCTGTAGTCTTTTGCCGCCAGGCTCGGCTGCGCAGTCTCGTAAGACTCGACCGTCAGTTGCGACAGAACGCGTCTGGCGAGTCGACGATCGCTGGAATCGATCGCCAACTCTCGTTTCTTGCGCCAATCGTCGATTCGCATAGTCGCTTCGAAACGAAACGATTTCGACTGTTCCGCATCGAACGGTTTCATCCACAACGATCGAATCTCGCCGGCTTCTCGAAGTTGTTTGAGATACGCCTCTGCTTGCGCTTTCTCCTCTTTGCGCAGCAGCTCACTCCTGGCGAGTAGGTCTGCCTGGTCATTGGCCAGTTTGACATCCCGGAGTCCTTCGAAGTCACGTGCAACCTCACGGTATGCTCTCAATGAATCGACATACTGTTTGTCCCTTGAGAACCGTTCTGCTGTTGCCATCCGTAAACTGAACTGCTCATCGATAAACTTCTCGTCTTTTGGCGCCACTCCCGCCTTCATCGCATGAAAGGTCAGCCACGCAACCGCCTCCAGGATCGCATCTTTTGGAGTCCACTCGTGCCCACCTGCAACCGACTCAAAGCGATGAGGGACTTTTAACTCGCTCAACTTCTTATCAAGATTCAACATCTCACCAAAGTTGAAATCGTCCACCCCGGCAACGCCAAAGAACAGAAACGAAGTCCTGGCATCCGGTTCGATACCTGAAGGAAAGCCCGCGCCCCCAGCGATTACGCCGGCTAGACAGCCCTGACACCGGCTGGCGAAGCTCACGGCAAGTCGAGCTCCTCCAGAGAAGCCTGCCGCAAAGGTACGTTTTTCATCAATGCTGAATCTTGCGTGAGTGTCGTCCCACAGGTCGGTAAAGATTTGTGAAACTGCTGCCCCATTCAGTCCATTCCGCGAGTTGTTTGAACAAACGACGATGTAGCCAAACTTCTCTGCAGCTTCGACAAATCGTTCAATTGCAATTTTTCCGCGAGCACGTGGATCGAGACAGAAGATGGTGGGCCAAGTACGTTCGGGAGTGTAATTACTCGGAAGGAATGCCGCGTATGATTGATCCGGTCGAGCTCGTAATGCAACTTTCTCGACAACTTTGCCTACAGGAACAACCGGAGCGACTTGAGCTGTGGATTGAGGAGCGCAGAGAAGTATCAAGGCAACAACTACAAGCAGCTTTGTAACCCTGCGGAAGCTCTTCATCCAAATCAACCCGGAGGCCAGCTCAACGGTCTTCCAGCCAGCACATGCACGTGTAAGTGAAATACCGACTGCCCGGCGCCTTCGCCTGTATTAACTACCGTACGGTAGCCGCTTTCACCATAACCCTGGTCATTGGCAACGCGAGCACTCACGCGAAGCAGGTGCCCCAACAACGCTTCATCTCTTTGCGATGCTTCGTCTAACGACTCGAGATGCTCGCGAGGTATTACCAAAACATGCAGTGGCGCTTGCGGATTGGTGTCGCGCAAGACAACACAACGATCGTCGCTCTGGACCACTTCTCCCTGTGATTCACCCGCGATGATCTTACAAAACAAACAACTCTGTTCCGACATGCTCGTCGCTCCTTACCCCGGACTCAGGCTAACTCCCCGGCGGCTTGTGTTTCCGAATGTAATGGAGCGGTAACCGATGCCCTAATTCTTTCGATGTCAGCTCCAACAGCTCTAAGTTTCGACTCTATCTTTTCATAGCCACGATCGATGTGGTAAACGCGATCAATTATTGTTTCATCCTGGGCGATCAAGCCAGCCAGCACTAACGAAGCGGAAGCTCGCAAATCGGAAGCGATCACGCGAGCGCCATTCAGGACGGTTGGTCCATCGACGACGGCAGTACTACCGTCGATTTGTATGTGAGCGCCCATGCGCTGCAATTCTGATGCGTGCATGAACCGATTCTCGAACACCGTTTCGACGATCTCCGATCGACCCGTGCCCTGCGTCATCAAGACCATGTATTGCGCCTGCATGTCAGTAGGAAACTCTGGATAAGGCGCAGTGGATACACCGCTCGCGTTAAGACCTTTCGGGCAGGAGACCTCAAGGGTGGTCGGGTTGGCTTCATGAATCTCAACGCCCACCTCCCTTAGTTTCGCAATGACCGCGGTCAAATGGTCAGGCTGACAATCTTTGATCTCGAGTTCACCTCTTGTAAGTGCGGCGGCGACTATGAAAGTGCCGGTCTCGATCCGATCTGGAATGATGGTGTGTTCGGCGCCGCCGAGTGACTCCACTCCTTCGATGTGCAGCGTCTCGGTCCCTGCGCCATTCACACGAGCACCCATCTTGTTTAGCAGGTCAGCCAGGTCGACTACCTCGGGTTCGCGAGCAGCGTTGTGAAGGATTGTGGTTCCTTTTGCAAGAGTTGCGGCCATCATCAAGTTCTCGGTTCCAGTCACCGTGACTTTTGCAAAGTTGATTTCAGCAGCTCGCAGTCGTCCACCTTCTGGCGCGCGAGCAACAACATTGCCGCCCTCCAACTTAACCTCGGCGCCAAATTGTTCAAATCCGGCCAGATGAAGATCGATTGGACGAGTGCCGATGGCGCATCCGCCTGGTAATGAGACCTTCGCCTTTCCGAATCGCGCCAGCAACGGTCCGAGCGCCAACACCGAGGCACGCATCGTTCTAACTAACTCATAAGGTGCTTCGAAGAGTTCTATGTTCGATGCCGTGATTTTGTGTGTTCTTAGCTCAGGCGTAAGTACGGTGGCGCCGATGTCTTCCAGCAAACGTCTTTGGGTGATGATGTCGCGAACGTAGGGAATATTGTGGAGAATTACAGTTTCCGCTGTCAGGAGTGCCGCCGCCATACACGGTAAGGCAGAATTTTTGGCACCGCTGATTGAGAGTCGGCCACGAAGTGCGCGGCCACCATTGATCCGAAATTTATCCACGATTGTGAGAGAGTAATGGAAAACAAGGAAAGGGGAAAGAGGGACTGTTAATGAAAAGGAGAAGATGAATATTTCTCACCTTCTCCCTCCTGCCGCTCTCTCAAGGCTGCTCTCTCAGCAGCTATGGGTTCACTGAAGCTCGTTTCACTCGCACACCGCCATTGGTGGTCATCGCTTTAAGGGTGGCGCCACCTGAGCCGAGGTTCAACGACAACTCTTTCGTAAGTCGACCTTGCACTGTCACTGGAAAATCTACGCTGATGCTTCCATTAACCGTCCCCGTTTGTAGGTGCGCCGAATAATTCTCTGGTACTGAAAGGCTCACGCCGCCATTCATCGTGCTTACATCGAGAGTTTCACCGTCCCAGCGATCACCGGCGAGTTCAACCGATAGTCCGCCATTGGTTGTAGAGCCGTGAACCGAACCACCGACCCTTCTAAGTGCGACGCCGCCGTTCATTGCGTTGAAACAGATTTGCCCGTTAACTTCGACAATGGAAATCCCGCCGTTATGTGTTTCGAGCGACAGGTCTGAACGACGTGGCACAAATACTTCATAGCTCACCGACCACTGATAGTTCTTTTGAGTTTCCGGCCCACTCGCGTAGATCTTGTTACCACCAGTTTCGATCCGAACCTGTCTGGCGAGTTGTTCCGCTTCACCCGCGTTGGGTGCGCCAGTTTGCACCTGGGCACGAATCAAAATCTGCGACTGGTCCCAGCCTTTAACAGCTACACCGCCATTCTGCCGGCCGTCGATGTTGATAACGCCACCGTTTGGCGCAAGCGTTTGCTCGCGTATTTCACAATTCCTCACTAAGCGATCACCATACCAGGAGTCGTTATCGCTGCAACTGAGCGAACCCCTCTTCTCCTGGGCCAAGCCGCTGATACTCGCGATCGCCAATAGCGTCGCTACAAACACACTACGTCCTACAAACCTAAACATGGCTTTCAGTCTCCTTCAATTCGTCGAGTGGGTTGGTTACTTAATCCTTGTGGTCCCAGACGACTAACACCGCTCAGTGGGGTGATGTGGCAGGAAATTTTTGAGTGCTATTTGAGCTTCTGAAGAATAACGATGCGGGGAATACCCTGGAGGTCAGGACGTATCTCAATCAGCTTCCAGATGTTTTGATCCACCAGTTCACGAACTGTTTCGCCCTGGTCAAATCCAATTTCCAGCAGTAGGAAACCATCTTTTCGGAGGAAGGCTGGCGCTTCTTCGATCAACCTTCGAATGATGGCAAGCCCGTCTGTTCCAGGACTGAGCGCTATTAGTGGTTCATGATCCCTAACCTCTCGTTGCAGAGCATCAATCACGTCTCCGGCAATGTATGGCGGATTTGAAACGATCAAGTCAAAAGAAGAGAAGGTGTCAGGCAGTGACTCAAAGCAATCTGAAATGCCGAACGTGAGGCGCTCGTCGACGTTGAAGCTCACCGCGTTCTGTCGCGCAATTTCTAGAGCTGCTTCCGAAACATCCAATGCGATTCCGCGGACGGCTGCCCGCTCGCACAACAGGGAGATTGATATACATCCCGAACCCGTGCCCATTAACTCCAGTGCTGCTTCGACCAGTAGTTCTGTTTCGGGTCGTGGAATCAGCACTGCGGAAGTTACGTGAAATGTGCGTCCATAAAAATCCTGACTACCAGTGATGTACTGCAATGGCTCCCCTGCCGCGCGTCGTTCGACATCAGCGCGAAAACGTATCAGGTCATGAGTATCAAGTGTGTCTTCACCGTGACTAATAAGATATGTACGATCTTTTTTAATTACATTTTCGAGAAGAGAACCCGCGTCGCGTCGCGCCTCTGGCACACCTGCCTTTCGGAGTAATCTGGAAGCCTCGAGTACTGCTTCCGCAATTGACACGCTCATAATCGCTTTTGACTTTCCGGCGCTCGGCCTATAATGACTCCGACCACGATACCCCAACTGAAGAAGTGAATCGAACTGACTTCCCCAAGAGAGTTTTTTCGGAAGCCTGTGTCGATTAAAAGTATCTCTAAGATACCTAGAACGAGACTCGTTCCTCCCGTGAACGTCATGAACCTCCGAGCGCAAGTTCGGGGGTTCTGGCGTTAATAAGGGAAGTAGTTTAACAACGTTGGCAAGGGAGTGTTCACCGTGGGACCATTATCCAAAAGCCTGCTGTTATTTTCGCTGAACTGGCTCGACGCTCAGTTAACACTTTTGTGGATCCGACTGGATGTCGCCACCGAAGGCAACGGATTGATGGCTCGCCTTCTGAGTCACGGTGAAGGTTCTTTCCTTGGAGTTAAACTTGTCATAGGCGCTTTTGGCGCTTATATCCTTTTTCGTTGCGCAAACCTGCCAATTGCAAGACGTGGAATGACCCTCGTGCTCTCCGTTTATTTCGCCCTGATGCTAATACATGCTGCAACAGGATGTGTCGCAATGGGTTGGGATGGACCAGTTACATTAATTGGCTACATCGGACATCTTCCCCAGGCTGTCGTCGGTCTTTTCTCGTAACAGCCGATTTCAAAAAACGAAACTCTCCAGCACTCCCAGGCGAATACTACTAACCTTAGAACCGTGTGCGTAACACGGTACCAACCGGATCTTTGCTTTCAGCCTTGCGGGTTGAAGGTAATAGGTTCTAAATTTGTCGTTCCGGTGGCCCCATTTGCGGAAAGTGTAGCGACAACGAACGGTTGTCTCGGAGGCATCTTAGTAAGGAACGGAAAGCCCCAACACATCATTGGAGAGAAGAGGGTTTTATGTACAGAATTTCAGCACGCCAAATATTATTGATTGCACTCATTTCAGCGCTCTTTGCCGCCGGGGCCGTCGCTATTGTTGACCGCGTCTCAAACCGGCTGGATCAGTCTTCCCAGGCGGCGTTGTCAGAAACAGCACCGGCTGGCATTACCGACCCTGCTCTTGCAACCGATGAGCAGAACAACATCGAGGTCTACAAGGCTTTGAGTCCGGGTGTCGTCTTCATTCACTCAACTTCGTATGCCCGCGACTTTCTTGGTTTCGTCGAACCACAGGAAGGATCAGGGTCCGGCTCGATCTTGGACCAGCAGGGAAATATTCTAACTAACTACCATGTTGTCATGGGTGGACAAAAGGATTACGCTGCCACGGTTGTTGGTGGTGATCCCGACACAGACCTTGCAGTAATTCGTTTAGTAGAAAAACCGGCAGGTCCACTGACGGTAATTCCGCTGGGCGACTCGGATAAGCTCGTCGTCGGACAGAAAGTTTTAGCGATCGGTAATCCTTTTGGTTTGGATCGAACTTTGACCACGGGCGTAATTAGCGGTCTTCAGCGCCCGATACGCGCAAGCAACGAGCGTTTGATCGAAGGCGCTATTCAGACGGATGCTTCAATTAATCCCGGAAATTCAGGTGGTCCATTACTCGATTCGCGTGGCCGCATGATTGGAATAAACTCGCAGATACTTTCAGGGTCTGGCACTTCGGCAGGCGTTGGATTTGCAGTGCCGGTGAGTATTGCTAAACGAGTCGTTCCACAGTTGCTGCAGTCAGGTCAGG
>QHXL01000219.1 GCA_003222935.1 Acidobacteriota bacterium | reverse complement strand
TTTCTGCCGTTGTTAGAGATCGAATTCAACAAGTCGGTTTTGTTATGGTCTTGTTGTTGATGGTCTTCGTTATTACAAACGACTTATTGAAAAAGTTTGGTGGTGGGCCGGAGCCTGAAAAACCGGCGGCCACTGCACCTGCAAAGTAAAATGATCGAAGAGTTGAAGTCCGACGTACTAACTCCCAGCAAGGGAGTACGGTCGGACTTTTGACTGAGTTGAATATGCGCCAAACAAAGGCAGTTCAAGTTAAGCATCTACAGATTGGCGGCGGTGCGCCGGTTGTTATCCAGTCAATGACGAAGACTGACACAGCGGACGTCGGCGCTACTGTTGCGCAAATTGAAGAAATGGTTCGTGCCGGCTGTGAAATCGTCAGGCTTGCTGTTCCTGACAACGATGCGGCAATCGCCCTAAAAGAAATTCGCAAACGCGTTCCGGATGTTCCCCTCGTAGCCGATATTCACTTTCACTACAAGCTTGCTCTGATGGCTCTCGATGCTGGTATCGATAAGCTACGACTCAATCCGGGGAATATAGGATCACACGAGCGGATTCGAGAAGTGGTGCGAGCAGCGCAATCGCAGCACGTTCCAATTCGAATCGGTGTCAACGGTGGGTCACTCGAAAAGGACTTGCTGAAGAAATACGGAACGGCAACTCCTGAAGCGATGGTCGAGTCAGCGCTTCGGCACATAAAGATTCTCGAAGATCTGGATTTCACTGACATCATAATCTCGTTGAAGGCGTCAGATGTTCAGCGAACCGTTGAGGCGTATCGACTTCTTGCTCAGAAAGTGGACTATCCGTTCCACCTTGGAGTTACCGAGGCTGGCACGTCATTTAGTGGAACTGTGAAGTCGTCGATCGGACTTGGCATTCTGTTGTATGAAGGCATTGGCGACACAATTCGAGTTTCGTTGGCGGCGGAGCCACAGGAAGAAGTGCGGGTGGCCTGGGAGATTGTTAAGTCGTTGGGCCTGCGAAATCGAGGCGTCACGGTGGTTGCGTGTCCGACTTGTGGGCGGCTTGATGTTGATGACTTCGTCGGTATTGTCACTGAAATTGAACGTCGCTTAGCTCACATTGAAGAACCGCTGCATCTGTCGATTATGGGATGTGCGGTCAATGGGCCAGGAGAAGCGCACGACTCTCAACTCGGAATAACTTTCGGTCGTGGTGTTGGGATGATTTTCAAAGATGGTGTGCCTATGCGAAAGGTCGCTGGTGAGGACATCGTTGAAGCGTTTGTGATGGAGACGGAGAAACTTCTCGCGGAAGGTGCTGCGGCGAAAACTTCGGAACCTGAGTTAGTGAGTATTACTCGGTAGAAACGATCTTAGCCGCAGATCTCCGCAGATCAAAAGAGCATGGTTGGATCGGCGTTTATCTGCGAAAATTCGCCGCTGAAACGATCGGCTAGAAAACAAGTTTTCACTTGACGCTGAAACGCTTCAGGGGAATTTCACCTGAGGCCATTTGCAGGAACAACGAATCAGTGGCAACTTTCTTATTGATGTTGACGATTAGTTGTTCGCGCACATCTTCAATTTCGAGTATCCAGGCCGCGGCTTTCGACGGATCGATTCTCTTACTGATACCTTGAAGATCAGTTAACAGATCCTCGTTTACCAACTCCGTGCTTTCCACTCCCAGGGATAGCATCCAGGCATCGCGAATCAACGTCTCAAGCACATCCAGTCGTTCTTCAAACTCATCTTTGTACTGGGCTTCGTTCAACTGCTCCGCCGACTTCAATAGCTGCGCACGTCCGTCAGCGAGCGACAATGCTTCAAGCACGGCAAGCATCGCCTTACGTTGCGCATTGAACGTCTGGATATCGCCCGACAATGCCCGTGCGATACTTCCGCCCGCGGTGCGAGCACGAACGCGAGCACTAGCCGGCTCCACGAGTTTGTTGGAGGTCAGATGATCTTCGATTTCCGCAGGCGATAAAGGCGAGAACCGAATCATCTGGCAGCGCGACAGAATAGTCGGCAACAACATCGCAGGTCTCGATGTGATCAAAATCAAATGCGCTGTACTGGGTGGTTCTTCGAGTACTTTCAGAAGTGCATTAGCGGAAGCGTCGTTGAACCTTTCAGCCTCATCGACAATGAATACCCGGGCCTTGCCCTCGAACGGGCGAAAGTTGGCTTCACCCTCGATCTGTCGCATTTGTTCGACCCGCAACACACGCCTTGGAGCGACCACCATGCCGACATCACGATGATCCGTCCAAATTATCGGAATCCAATCGTCTGTATTTGAACTCGTCGGATAGTTGAAGTGGACAATTCGTTTACATGGACCACAGACTCCACATCCTTCGACTCCCACCGGTGTCCGGCAATTGAGCGCTCGCGCCACCTCGAGAGCAAACAACTTCTTGCCAATGCCTTCTTCTCCAACGAATAACAACGCGCCCGGTAGTCTGCCGGACTCGAGCATTCGCGTGAGCACGTCCTTGACTCGATTGTTTCCAGTTAATTGAGCAAACATTTCTTACCCGGTTGTTGATAAGTGTCCACGACCCTGCAGAAACGTCACTAAGATCTTCCGCACGCGCTCCTGAGTCCGTTCGACTGGTCCACTTGTATCGATCACTTTAATCCGGTTCGGTTCTGCCTCGGCAATTTTAAGATAAGCCTGGCGCACACGTTGATGAAAGTCCGAGTGTTCGATGTCCATCCGGTCGAGCTGATTCCTGGCATTCGAACGACGAGTCGTTCGATTAGTAGATTCATTAACCGAAACATCGAACAGCAAGGTTAGATCGGGGACGAGTCCATCAGTTGCGAGCGTAACTATTTGAGTGATCAGCGAAGGATCAAACCCTCGCCCGGCGCCTTGATAAGCGACAGTAGCGTCGGCATAACGATCAGAGATTACGACATCACCTTTTTCCAGGGCCGGTCGCAAAACGCCGCGCACATGTTGTGCACGATCGGCAGCAAACACCAACAACTCTGTTAACGGGTCCACTTCCTCGGTTGCGTCCAACAAAGCTGCTCTAAGCCGCAACCCAATTGTTGTGCCGCCTGGTTCGCGCGTAACGAGGGGCGTGCAACCTTGCTCACGTAGAAAACTGGCAGCCAATCGCAGTTGCGTAGACTTACCGCTACCATCAATACCTTCGAAGGTAATAAAAGTTCCGGCCACAGATCCTCTTAGTCTTAGGGAAAGATTTTGGTTCGCGTGAGTGTAATCGAAGCGTTACGCTTCAGGCGAGCTAGCGGCGTGAGTTTCAGTCGCGGTCGAGGGATGGAGTTCACCCGAACCCCGGCGCGTCTGAGAAATCGTTGAGATGGCGTGTTTGAAGATCAACTGCTCTTGTGCGCCCGACTCCAACAATACGGAGAACTTATCGAAGCTTCGAATTCGTCCCGTAAGCTTTGCTCCATTCAAGAGGTAGATGATTACAGTCGTCTTCTCACGGCGAACCGTGTTGAGAAAAGCGTCCTGAATATTTTGTGGTGCCTGTTTGCCGTCAGACATGTCGAAAACTCGGCTAAGTGTTTAGGAGCTGCGCGGTTGCAATCAGATTACAACACGGGTTTAAGGCTGACAAGAGATTGGTGGAGATGTGATAGAAAGATGATTATTTGGAACCTGTCGATCCTGAGATAACGTCTAGAACCGATCGTAACACCTGCTTTTCTTCACCAAAGCCCTCGGTCCACTCCACTCCTGGTTCATGGCGAAACCATGTCAATTGACGCTTGGCATAGTGGCGCACATCAAGTTTAGTTTGTTCAATCGCACTCTCTAGTGACCGCTTGTGTTGCAGATACTCCACAACACGACGATAACCGTGAGCACCAAGTGCATTAGAATCCGGCGGAATGCCTTTAGTCAGAAGACGTTCAACTTCGCTAACAAGGCCCGCGCGGAAGTGTTCTTCAGTTCGTTGGTTGATGCGGTCGTATAACTCGGGCCTCGGTGGATTTAGGGCCAGAACTCGAAGTCGACGCGTGCTTTCGGAACTTACCGCACGCTGCTCAAGCTGGTCCACTATTGACCGCCCGCTCTGTAAATAGACCTCCAGGGCCCGTCCGACACGTGGCCAATCGCGCGGAAAGAAACGCCTCGACGCTTCCGGATCAAGCCGTTGTAACAGCCGGTGCAGGTGTTCAGGGCCTTTCCGTTCGCGAATTTTGTTGATTCGATTTCGCAGACCCGAGTCGGTCTGCGGACTTGGGAAAAAGGGTTGCCGAAGCGCTCGAAGGTAGAATCCAGTTCCACCTACGAGTAAAGCAACGTGACCACGACTCTCAATTTCGTCGATTTTATCGGCAGCTGCTCGTGCCCATTCACCCGCCGTGTAGTTGATCTGTGGTGGAACAAAATCGATCAGGTGATGGGGAACGCCTTTACGCTCTTCAAGTGGAACCTTGGCGGTAGCAATCTCAATTTCCTGGTAGACCTGGACGGAATCACAATTGATGATTTCGCCATTTAACTCAAGAGCGATTTCGATGCCTAGCGTACTCTTTCCGGAAGCGGTTGGACCAACGATAGCGATAACTGGTTTCTGATCGAGACTCACGCGCGAGAGAATATCACGCGAAAAAGGATCACTGCCCAGAGGATCGCGAGGATGAGGAGGGCGCCTATGAGTTGACTGCGGGTGAAGCGCATGTTTGTAAGTTCAAGGATGTATTCGAGGGATTAGTTCTTAAAGATCGAAGCAACCTCTAAGTTGAGCTCAGCCAACAGTGCCGAGACTATCGTTTGGTCGCGAGAAAAGTTAGCGAATTCCTCCAGCAGACTTCCTTGCAGGCGATAGATAGCAACTGAGCGACTCTCGACATCAACAATCCAGTATTCCTCAACGCCGTATTTCCCGTAGAGCCGTCGTTTCGCTATTTCGTCGCGCCTTCGGTTTTCGCTACCGGGCGAAAGGATTTCAATTACGAGGTCCGGCGCGGCGTTAAACCGATTATTGGAGACGATCTGGTCCCAGCGCTCATTTCGAACTACGACGATATCGGGTATCACGGCGTCGAAATTGCTGAAGACCGCGCCTGGTCCAGGCACAATCTTCCCGATTTGGTTCGATTCAAGATAGGAATGTAAATGGAACAAAAGATTTCGGAGTACCACTTGGTGAGGAATACCGGGTGCGGTTGACACGAATAGTTCTCCTTCAATCAGCTCGTAGCGGTTCCCATCATCTTCAGGGAA
>QHXL01000218.1:5275-6863 GCA_003222935.1 Acidobacteriota bacterium | reverse complement strand
TCCACAACAACGCGTCAACAACACCTATCAAATTGCTGATGAACTAACACTGCGCCGTGGCTCCCACACTTTTGTCGGTGGCGTCGATGTGCGTCGGACTGAGCTGAACAGTTTGCTACCACGCAACGCGAGGTCGCAGATGTCATTTACGGGTGTACCGCAAATCGCCGGGGCTTTCGATTTTACGACGCATCAGTTTTCGAATTTAGCTTTCACCGGGAGCTTCATTCCAGCAGTTAGTTTTGCGGCGATCGAAGGAGCAAGTGGCTTCACTCAAACGCTCGCGGTGGGTGGTGAGTCGGGAATTCACCTGCGTTTTTACCAGTACAATTTCTACGGACAAGATCAGTGGCGAGTGAATAGAAAGCTATCGATCAATTATGGATTGAGGTACGAATACAACACTCCGCCAGCCGAGACCAGTGGCAAGATTGAAAACACCTTCAACGATCCGTCACTGGCGTTAATCCCTGGTCTTCGCACTTTTATTGGTGACCGCACGCAGATCTTCGATCCTGACAAAAACAACTTCGCGCCGCGGATTGGTATCGCCTTCTCGCCGGATTGGTTTGGCTCAAACCGCACTACGGTATTGCGCGGTGGCTATGGAATCTTCTACGACCAAATGCTTGGCGCTGTAGTAAGCCAATCCCGAAATGTTTACCCGACCTATTTAACCGTCGACTTAGCAGGGGGCGCGCAGCCAAACAATTCTTTTACGGGAGCAGGTAGAAACCCCAGCAACGGTCCTTGCCGACCTGCGACCGACCCGACGGGAGGCACGTTCTTCGTAAACTGTTTTCCGTTTCAGCTGACCAACCCTCAGCTCTCAACGTTGAATGGTGCGCCTGTGGTCCGACCCGGCACCTTGAACACGCTGAACCCGGCACTTTCCTTTGCACAACTGGTCCAGCTCTTTAGTCAGTTTGGTACCGGTGGCGGTCAGTTCCCCGCACAAAGCGGTTTTGGAATGACTATCCCCGCGCAAGATTTGCCGATGCCGATGGCTCATCACTACAGCTTCACGTTCGAACAGCAGCTGCGACGTGATGCGGTTATTTCGGTTGGATACGTTGGTACACTTGGTCGACATCTACTCCGGTTCACAACTCCAAACCTTGGTCAGGAAGCATTCGTTGCGCCAATCTTCTTTACCGCAAACTTCTTTTCGGAGTTTGGCATCTCGCCCTATTTTCTTGGCCTCTCGCTGCCGCCCGGATCTCGAATAGCCTCAGCGGGGAACGGTTTTGTCGGTGGGCGTCCAGTAAAAGGGGTCGGCACGGTCAACCAGTTTGAGACGACCGCAGATTCTCGCTACGACTCGCTCCAGGTCCAGGCGCGCGGACGCCTTAGTCGCAAACTGCAGTATCAGATTGCCTATACGTTCGCTAAGGCAACGGATGACGTTTCGGATGTTTTTGATCTGGCCGGCGCTTCTTCGTTGCCGCAAGACAGTTTTAACCTTGCCGCCGAAAGTGGTCCCGCCAATTTCGACGCTCGTCATCGACTAACTTACAACTTCATCTACGATGTTTCGGGTCCGGAGAAGCGGGGAGCCTTGCTTGGAGGATTACAGATTGCCGGTACA
>QHXL01000218.1:0-5270 GCA_003222935.1 Acidobacteriota bacterium | reverse complement strand
AAGCGGCCAACCGTTTACCGTCAACAGTATCTTCGACGTAAATCTTGATGGGAATCTTACCGATCGACTCGACAACACAAATGGCATCGAGGTCACTGGTGATCCTGCTCAACCTTTACGGCTGACAACAGCGAACACCGCCAACATGCTCGCGCGAGTAGGTCAAAGCGGACGTGTCGGACGAAACAATTTTCGTGCAGGCAATCTTCTTGATCTCAATTTGGCGGTAATAAAAGCTTTCGCAATCGGAAACACTCAGAAACTGATCTTTCGCGTCGACTTCTTCAACTTCATCAATCGCGTGAACTACGGTATTCCGGTGCGGTTCCTCGAGGAGCCCGGTTTTGGCAAAGCCACAGACACTATCACCCCCGGGCGACGGATTCAGTTTGGTCTGAAGTATTCGTTCTAGCCAACAACGGACTGAGCCGGTTCCCGCTCTCTATTTTGGCAGTTTGTAAAACAGTTTTACGCATTAGTTGGTGTGACCATGAACTAAATAAATGACCAAAATGTTTTCGAGGAATAAATATGCATGCAGACTCGTTCTGCTTGCGACATTACTGACGGCTTGCCTAGTTGGGCTAGCTGCAAATTCGATCATCGATCACAAAGTTGACGCGGCCGCTGGAAAAGGTTCTGAGCTTCAACAGAGTTCGTCGGAGTTTTTCGGAGTTGCGGGAGCGATTGACCTCAATCAAGCAGGAGACTACGTCTTTTTGGGTTCTGGCCAGTCAGGTTTATTCCTTCGTCCCGCAGCAACCGGAGTCACACAACGGATTTTGCAGATGGGCGACCCGATGCCGCTCGTGGCTAATGGTCAAGTGGATCTGCTTTTCTCCCCGCGCATCAATAGTTCCGGAAAGGTTGCGTTTACCGTTGACTACGGAACGCCAACGATTATCCAACGCGCAATTCTCCTCTTCGACGGTGCTTCACTCCAAAAGATTACTAACTCTCCAGACATTGCCCCGGGTACCGGGGGATCAATTTTCGGCCGCGGAATAACCTTCGGTGGAATAAACGATGCCGGCGATATAGCCTTCACCGCGCCACTTGCGAGCGGTAATCAATCAACACTTTTCTACGTTCCAAATGGTGGAGCTTCATTGCGTGTTGTTGGACCAGGCGATGCGGCTCCGGGGACTGGAGGTACGTTCGGCAATATTAGCCTCGTTCTGGGTGCGAACTCGTTGAACCTCAATGGTGAAGTCTTATTCACTGCTCAAGTTGTTGGTGGATCCGGTGGCTTCGGGTTATTTGCCGGTTCACAATCCGGAGTTCGCAAAGTCGTCAGTAATGGGGATTCAATACCGGGCGGCGGAACGTTTTCAATAGTTGCAACTCCGATCGCGAGCGCTATCAGGTTCAATAACAATGGAGAGGTTGCCTTCATTGCTGCACCTTCCACATCCATTTGGCTTCACTCCTCTCTCGGTGGACTTATAAAAATTGTTGCCACTGGCGATGCTGCTCCCGTCGCTATCGGTGGGACCTTCTCCACGGGAATCGCGCTGCAAGCCTTCAGCGATTCAGGCCAACTTGCTTTCACCTCGAACATAAACGGTGGACTCACCACCTCTGGCTTATTTCGTTTTACTCCTGGCCCTCAGATTTCGACCATCGCATCGGTGAATCAACAGGTACCAGGTAATGCGCCGCTGACATTCACAGGTTTCAGCTCAGTTTCAATGAATGGCTTTGGTCTCGTTAGCTTTAGAGCAAATTTGGCAAACGGGACCACACCTCGCGGAGTTTTCCAGCAGAGTGGTTCAAATCTACCCGTCGACCTGTCTTTTGAAGGTGACGTGCAAACCATAATTCCAGGTGGTGGCACGATTAACCTGGCTAACTCAACAGTCACGAGAACGCTGAACGCCGGATTGACCTATGGTTTCGCAGATCTTCTCGGAGGCACTGCAGACTACATTGAGGTCCTAATCGATCCGGCTGCTGATGCTATTCCACTAATGAGTAATGCCGAACCTCTGCCGGCCGGCTCACGTACCTCGCAACGAACGTTCCGAGTTGGAGCGGCGGGAGATTTTGTGGCGTTCCTGTCGCAGCAAGCGGGTGGCCGGCGTGGTTTGACCATTCGAAATATTGTCTCTGTTACAAATCTAAATGTAGTCAACGAGGGTGATGTTGCACCCGGAACTGGTGGCGGCAAGTTTCGTCTCACTAATCTCAACGTAGCCTTTATCAACGCAAGTGGCACCTTAGTTTTTCCGGCGCAAATTATGGGTGGGACGCAGGGAATTTCGATCGGTATTTTTGCAGCCACATCGACTGGAGTAATTACCAAACTCATAAACGGGGGCGAGCTATTTTCAGGCTCGCCGCTTATCGGGCCGGTCCTTAACGCTCTCGCTCCTCCACCTCTGAATGCGACGGGCCAGGTTGTCTTCAGGGGACAAGTTCTGAATGTCAACGGGATTTTCGTAGGTACGGCGGGTGGCCCAATTCAAAGAATCACCCAGGTTGGCGACGCGGCGCCGGGAGGAGGGACGTTTGCAACGTTTGGAAGTAGTCCATCGATAAACTCAAGTGGTCAGGTGGCTTTCTTCGCGACGACCACCGGTGGCCCGGGCCAAAACCAGGGAATATTTGTGTGGTCGGGTGGAGTAGTAGCGAAAGTAGCTGTAAGCGCCGATCCATCACCGGCAGGAAATACCTTTGCGGCTTTCTCAAACATCGGTTTTAGCTTTAATGATAGTGGTGAAGTTGCGTTCCTGGCCTCCCATAACGGGGGCGGTGGACCAGGCGCTTTTGTCGGTACAACCTCGAGTATTCAGACTGTTGCCGTGAGTGGGTCTCCTGCTCCGTCTGGAGGAAACTTTTCACTACTCGTTAATGCCGACATCCTGATCAACAACCAGCATGACGTCGCATTTAGAGCCGCACTCACATCTGGAAGTGCGGATTCAGGTTACTTTCTTCGCCGAGGGTCCGTTGGTCCAATACAGACGGTAGCCGTGCAAGGCCAAACGGCCCCGGGACTACCGGGCTCGTTCGTGACCCTGAGTTCGAGCCTCAATGGTTTTGTCGGTGAGAATTTCGCGCTTGGACCAACCGGCGAAGTCCTGTTTACCTCAAGTGTTCAAATTAACTCCGAAAATCAATTCGGAGCTTTTCGGTTCAGGACCGACAACCTTCTGGAGAAGGTCGTCTTTCGCGGCGATGTGGTGCCTAACACCGGCAATGGAACTTTCGCAGGATCATTTGCGGGCGCTGGCGCTGGCGGTCCCGGCCGCTTTGCTTTTTGGGCTGAGACTGTAGGCGGAAATGTTACGGACGCGATCTATGTGACGAACCAGGTTTCGGGATTCTCAGTTTCCGGCAGAGTAACGAATGTGAACGGTAGCGGTGTTGCCGGGTCGGGAATCGTGCTCACTGGTTCGGTGACCGGCTCCACCACCACTGACGCATCAGGCAACTACTCGTTCGCAAATCTTCCCACTAACGGCAACTACACTGTTACGCCGTCGAATCCGATATTTTCGTTCGCGCCATCCTCCCAAACATTTAACAACCTTGCGGCTGTTCGCGTTGCTAACTTTGTCGGCACGCAAACAATAGTGAGTATTAGCGGCAATGTAGTAGATGCGAGCAACGCTCCGTTGAATAACGTGACGCTCTCACTTACAAAAGACGGAGTGGCTGCGGGAACTACACAAACAAATGCATTGGGCGATTATGGCTTCGCAAATCTAGCGGCCGGGTCGAACTATGTCGTCACTCCGGGTGGAAGTTTCATTCCATCCAGTCAGACCTTCGGAAATTTGACGACCAACGGAGTTGCAAACTTCAAAGCCGCGCCGATCACTCCGCCGCAGTGCAATGTGACAACATTTTCGACTCCAAGCGCCTTCAATGTAGGGGCGGTTCCGCGCTCAGTGGCCCATGGTGATTTCAACGCTGACGGCAAGCTTGATCTGGCCGTAGCTAACACTGTCGACAATAACGTCTCGATTCTTCTCGGTGATGGCCTGGGAGGATTTGCTGGGCCAACTAATTTTGCGGCCGGGACCGCGCCGCTTTATGTGGCAGCCGGCGAGTTTAATGGTGACGGTGATCTGGATCTCGCAGTCGTCAACAATGGCGGCGGTAACATCTCGATTCTACTGGGTGCGGCGGGTGGTACTTTTGGTGCTCCTGCTAACTTTGGTGTAGGCACCAGCCCCTACACGCTGGCAATAGGCGATTTCAATGCTGATGGACGGCAGGACATCGCGGTTGCAAATAATGGCTCAGCCAACGTCTCAGTATTGTTAGGAACCGGCACTGGAAATTTCGGTGCCGCAACAAACTTCTCAGTCGCGACAAATCCTACAGGTATTGCTGTCGCTGACTTCAATGGCGACGGTAATTTGGATATCTCGAGTGCTAACAGTGTGGGTAATAGCGTTTCAATATTACTTGGCACTGGGGCCGGGAGCTTTGGTCCAGCGAACAATTTGGCTGCCGGAACCCAGCCGCGATCTATTGCTGTCGGCGACTTTAATGGTGACGGGAACGTCGATGTGGCAGTTGGTAACGATGTTACTAATACCGTTTTGATCTTAATGGGAACGGGCACCGGTAGTTTGGGCGCGCCAACTCCTTTCACGGTTGGTTCGAGCCCGTTATTCCTGGGGGTAGCCGACTTTAATGGTGATAACAAGCTTGATGTGGCTGCCGCAAACTTCCAGTCAGCTAACGTCTCCGTGTTGCTCGGCACAGGCACTGGTAGTTTCAACGCAGCGATGAACTTTGCGGCTGGAACCTCACCACGTTCTTTAGGAGTCGCAGACGTAAATTCCGACGGGAAGCCTGACCTCTCCGTTGTTACACTTGGCACCAACAGTCTCACAGTACTTTTGAACACCAGCACCACGTGCAGCAGTCAGACCTCAATATCCATCTCGGGTCAGATAAGGGCAGCAAACAACACGCCCTTGTCAGACGTTGCTGTAACGTTGTCAGGTCCAATTACCCGCGTGGTGACCACCGACGTGAGCGGTAACTACTCCTTCCCGAACCTGGCACCCGGCGGCAACTACGTCGTGACCGTACAAAGTAACTATTACGTGTTTGGTCCCTCGCGTGCTGACCTCTTCAACCTGAGCAGCAATCAAACAGTGAACTTCAACGCAGCACCGAACGTGGTGCCGCTGCCGACCCCAACGCCGAGTGACAACTTCAACACGCCAACACGTGATCCGGAACGTTGGAACCTGGGTACGCAGACGCAGCCCGTCGGCGCCGTTGACCCGCAGGTGACGATGACG
>QHXL01000217.1 GCA_003222935.1 Acidobacteriota bacterium | reverse complement strand
TGTCCCAGGCTTTATCAGCTTCTATTTGATTCATGCCCCATTGAAATTCAAAGAACTCATCGTTGGGTATAGTTGAATCACGACGCCAGATATAGTTGGGCTCGGCGTAGATTACGTCGTCTCTTGAATTGAGCGCGGCAAGGACATCGAGCTCTTGTGAGGGCGAGGTTTTGATCAAACGCAGCCCCGGAACAATTTCATTTACTGTAGAGAGATCGTGCAACTCGAGCGCGATGGTTTTCGCCAAGTTTGTAGTCACTTGGGCAGTTCGTAGTCCATTGCGCGTAACGAGTGAGTCAGAACGGAACCGAACTAGTATCTCACCGGGCACCGACTGAAGGAGTTTGGCTTGCGATAGTGCTGGGGACTTGATGGGCTGAATAGTTTGCAGTGTTGCAGTGGTGACAAGCGGTCCGAACACCACGAGGGCGAGGACGATTAACAAAGTTCTTCCTATTGGAACGCAGCTCGTGCTTGATGAGCGCAGTCTTTTCATGAGGAAGTAAATTCCGTTAACAACATGGGTTTTTAGTCTGTAAGATGTTTAGAGCTTTTGGGAGCCAAGTGAGAACAATCGGGATTCTAGCAGCGACGAGTGAATGATATCCAGGTCAGCGCAGTCTGGTAGTTTAGAGTACCTCTCACTAAATCGCCTGGTTTCTGGCAAAGGGTATATCAAGCGCTAGCCTGGTACCTCCAGATACCTTCGTCGAGATGTCGAGCTTCGCACCGATGAGATCGGCCCGTTCATACATCGCAGCAAGCCCAATACCCCGACTCTCTTCAACCGCCCCATGATCAATGCCGCGACCGTCATCCTCTACTACGATCGACACCATGTTCTCGTGGAGACCCAGGTTGATTGAAATATGCCGCGCTTGAGCGTGTTTGAAGGCGTTTGTTATTGCTTCCTGGGTGATTCGGTATGCCGCAGTCTCGACCATTCGATCGAGGCGAGGCAAATCCGGAGCAGTCTCCATCTCAAAAATCAGTCCGGATCTATCAGTCGACTTGCTCAATTCTTGCGTGAATCCTTGCAATGCGATAACTAGACCGTAATGTTCCAAAATTGACGGGTGCAAGGCGTGTGCGGTTCGCCGAAGCGACTCATGGGTTAGCTGTATAAGCTCATCCGCTTTCTTAAGAACGTCTTTAATTGACTCTTCTTCAGGCAACAACAGAGCGATCTTTTTGCTGACCTGGGTTAGGTATAGTCCGGCTGCGGACAGGTCTTGAGAAGCTTCGTCGTGCAGTTCTCTTGCCAACGTTCGTCGTTCAACTTCACGCGCACTTTCGAGGCGTTCGATTAAGTTCCGCCTCGACTTCTCAGAGCGCTTCTGTTCCGTAACGTCAGTGGCTACCATGAGGACCGATCCAACTTCACCACTGCGATTGACGGGTACATATCGAATGCGATAACTGCGGGAATTTACATCCGTTCCCTCGAAATCGCTGGGTGTACCGGATTGCAATACGTTTTGTAGACAACGACACGCAAGGTCGCGCGACTCGGGCTCGAGAAAGGTAGAGAAATGCTTACCCAGAACTTCATCCTTTCTGAATCCGGGAGCTGTGTGATTGATATAGCGTATGATGCCGAGGCTATCGATCGTAAAGACATGGTCCGGAATATTCTCCAGTAGATTTTGTAATTGTTCTTCGGAATGTCGCAGTGATTCTTCGACTTTCTTCCGATCCGTGACATCAATCAAGTAGCCGCGCAGTTCCTTCTTCCCATTTGCCAAGTCCACTACGCTGACAAGGTCACGTAGCCAGACTGTCCTTCCGTCAGCGGCGATCATCCGATATTCAAATTCATATTCGGTCAGGCTCTTCGATGATTCAGCGCACAACTTCACTGCATATTCCCGATCTTCCGGATGTAGGTGTTCGATCCAAAAGTCTCCCTCGTACCATTCACTCGGTTGATAGCCCAGCAGTCTAGTAACTTGCGGGCTAACATATGTAAACGCCCACGTTTCGAGGTCGGCTTCCCACCCGATGACGTTAGTTGTTTCAACCAACCGTTGAAAACGTTCCTTGCTTTCTTGCAATTCCTCTTCGTCCCGTTTCCTTTCCGTCGAATCGAGGATGAAAGCTAAGAACCCACGCGTCTCTCCTCGTTCATCCAGCTGCGGCAAATAGTTGACTTCTACATAACGCTTGCCGGCGCCTTTGTAATCTACCCAACAAGTGAAGGAAACCTTAGTGCCCCTTAAAGCTTGTTCGACTCGCGGGAGAACATTTTCATACGCCTCCTGGCCCAGGATCTCTCTCATGTGCTTACCGCGCATCTGCTCGCGAGAAAGACCAAACCACTCTTCATATCGTTTGTTGGTGAATTGGTAGCGCTGTTCAGAATCAATAAAAGAGATGAGCGGCGGCAAAGCGTCGATGACAAGCCAGAGTTGCTCTTCCTGCAACCGGAACGCCTCTTTGGAATTCATCCCCCCGATTGCATCGTGGATAACGGTAGTTGAGTCTGGCAACGTCAATTAAACTCCTCTTACCAACGAAATAGCACTCACCGCGAACCTGCGCGGCTCCGGAGCGCTTAACGTGGCTCACCCTGCAAAGTAAAACCTGCCCAATAGTACGGAGACGACCAGCGTTTATCCCGGGCCATAGACACCTGGGCCGCGCGCAGAGCCGCAGCCGGCGAAACCTTCTGAGGACCAAGTAGCCGCGTATAAAACCGGGTCATCAACTCGGCTGTGGCCTCATCGTGTACATCCCAAAGGCTGACCATCACTCGCTCCGATCCGGCATGCATGAAAGCGCGGGTAATTCCGATCAGGCCTTCGCCTCGAATCTCTTTACCCAACCCGGTACGGCATCCGCTCAGCACGACGAGTTCTGCCGCAAACTTCAAATCGTAGATTTCATGAGCGCGAAGAAAGCCATTCCGTTCATGGCCGTTCTCATCTACCAGTGAAAGCACCAGGCCGGATAACTCGGGATGCCGGCTGTTTAAGAATCCATGGGTTGCAAAATGCACTATCCGGTATTGCGAAAGATCGGAGCCAGTCGCGTTGGAAAGATTCGCGGCAAAATCCAGATCAAGCTTGCGGGATGCTGCCGGAACTAAAGCCGCAACTGCGTTCGCTTCCCGGCGCGTGAACGGGAGTCTCACCATGCTCACGGCTTCACCATCCCAACCCGACTCCCCGGCTGATCTTTGAATCTCACTCTTCGAAAAGCTAGCCCTTCGCGTCGCCACAACTTTTTCCGGTACGAATCTTCCGCTCCTGGCTACCGAGTCTTTGACTCGTTGATCATTCTCATCGAACACCGGGTCGGCGATTACGGCGATCGTTTTTGAAACCGAATGGCGCTGCGCAACTTCACTCCTGAGAACAGCCAACGTGGATGCGGATGGTAGGCTGACAACTTCGTTCGTAACGGTTAGTGGTTCAAAAGATGAAGAGCCCGGCTTTGGCAGGGCGGCGAAAGGAATGTATTGCAAAGCGCCGTCGCTCACAATTAACAACCGCTTGTTAGGCAGTTGCGCCGCTACTGGTTCAAGCACTATTCGACTCAGCGCCCGGGCAGCATCCGGATAATTCACGTCTGCTTTCGCGATTCGATCACGACGTTCTTGAACTGTCTCAAACTTAACCCGCCGATTTCGAGCGGTAAGCGTTTCATAAACACCACGTGCTGCAGCTTCTATTACTTCACGCTTCGGCAGTTCGTAACTTTCTATCGACTTGGAGGTGACTGCCCATAAGTAACTGCGTTCCAAGCCAAGGTGATATTCCAGGAGCAACGTTTGATCATCGACAACCTGTTGGCGAATCTCCGCTAAGCTAAGCGGGTGAGGTTGTTTCAACTGAGCGTAGAGTGGACTGCCAGCCCGGATCTCCGCTTCAACACGCTCGTGTTGAGCGCTCAGTTCTTTGATTTCTGTGTTTACTTGATCCACTGAAGCTGGCGTTGTTTTTACTCCGGCCAGTCGCGCCTGTTCAGACGCCTTCGCGCTAAGCTCTTCGGCTATTTTCTGCTGACGTTTGAGGAGTTCGGGATCAACGCCTCGACGGATGTCAACGCCGGCTTCTGCCAGGGCCTCCAGGAGCGAACGTGCGCGAGCTCTTTCGCTCGTGTGCAACGCCTCCGCCGCATAATCCTTTGACGGATAGAGTTTGTGCAAGCGAGTCAGTACATCGATTTTAAGTTCAAAATAATCCTGTACTGACGACAGGTAAGTAGCACGCGCTTCAGACCCACCGGACGATGACCGAAGCCATTCAATGAGGTTTAGTGCCGACTCACTCTGAACAAGCGCCGTTTCGAGGTTGCCCCGACCACGTTCCGCGCGCGCCAACTCACGAATGGTTGAGGCGATGTTTATCGGATCATGCCTGGATTGCCAGACCAGTAGTGCCTCGTTTAAGTAGTTGATTGCCTTCTCATACTCGCCCAGATCGATGTATGCCTTGCCAAGGTTATAGTGCGCGCGGGCCACGTTGGTTGGAGGGTTATTAACTTCTTTCAGAACCACTAATGACTGGTCGAGATACTCGATCGATTTTTTCGGTTCTCCGAGGGTCCGGTAAACCCTTCCCATAGTCTGAAGGCCTGAGGCCTCGTCAGCGCGATCGCCTCTGTCTCGGGCCAACTTAATGGCCTGGCCCAGGTAATCAAGTGCCTCCTCTTTATTACCCAACGCGTTATGAGCCGCCCCAAGCATACCCAACACGCTGGATTCCCGGCTCGTTAGATTTCCTGACCTGATCAGGGCCAGTTCTTGTTTCCAGATCTCCGCAGCCTTCTCATTTTCGCCCACTGTGTAATATGAAAGGCCCATGCCACCCAACGTTTCAGTCTCCTGGCTCTTATCCGATAGAGTTCGCGACAACTGCAATGCCTGATCGAAGCAGCTGATCGACCTGTATTGATCGCCCATCTGGAAGTAGACGCGACCAAGGATATTCAACGCTCTCCATTCGCCGCGTCGATCTTGCAGGCTCTGCCATCCTTGGACCGCCTTGATGAGTGTGTCGGCAGCTTTCTCGTTCTCAGTCGTCAGTCTGTAGCTATCGCCAATATAGGTGAGCGCCGTAGCCTCGGTCTGATGGTCGGATGCAGTTCGCGCGAGTTGCAACGCTTGCTGGTGATGATCGAGCGCTTTTTGATACTGGCCCGACGAGAAGAAGTTTCGTCCAATCCGATTGAGCACGATCGCTTTCAATTGCAGATCGCCAGCACGATCCGTCAGCAGCAATGCCTCTTGATACTTTGCCAATGCTTCAGCTCGCGAGTCGGTCGTGGCCCGCGACTCGAGCGAAATTGCTTCTGACAAGAGACGTTCTGAAGTGTTAACGGTCCGATCCCGCTCGCTTGCAGGCTGTGTAACGTCAACTTTTAACTGATAGCTTGCCGGTGGATCAGTCTTACG
>QHXL01000216.1:5673-10255 GCA_003222935.1 Acidobacteriota bacterium | reverse complement strand
ATTGACTTTGTGACAAACGCGTTCGGTGGCAAGGAGCTGATGCGTCACGACGAAGGAGGCATCATCCTCCACGCAAAGGTACAGATTGGTGATTCGGTTATCGAGCTCGGCGAATCTCGCGGTCCATCTCTGCCTATGCCGACCGCGATCTACTTGTATGTCGATGATGTTGACGCAAAGTATGAACAAGCGTTGAAGGCGGGAGGCGTTTCAATGCTGGCGCCGACTGATCAGGATTATGGAGATAGGAATGCCTGGGTGAAAGATCCGTTTGATAATGTCTGGTACATCGCTACCGGCAAGGCCCAGTAAGCCAAGACTAGAACTTAAGGTCCGATAAACTTTAAGTTTGTCGTGAGATCGAAAAGTGACTTCTGGTGGGCGCCACGACAAACTAAAGTTTATCGGACATTAGGCACCTTCTTTCCTTGTTCATGCTGTACTCAAGGACGTTCATAGCTCACCGCATACTCGTGAACCTCAACACCGTCCGGCAGTCGAGGATCGCTGATGGGAGTTTCCGCAACCAACCTTAACGGAACTACACCAGCCCACATTGGAAGCGCATAGTCTTCTTCATCATCAACTGGCGGACCTGTCCGTACCTTCGCCGAAGCTTCGGAGAGTGGCAAACACAGCACAGTTGTTTGCTTGAGTTCTGACTCGTTCGGCAGACGCACGTCATCCCATCTACCTGGTACAACCTGTTCTGAAAAAGCGAATAACGCGGAATTCTTTTCCTCCGGATCGTCAACCAGCCGCGCGCGACCAAACACAACAACTGATCGATAGTTTACCGAGTGATGAAAAGCCGAACGCGCCAGCACCAGGCCATCGACCAGGGTGACGGTAACGCAAGCATCAACGCCATTAGCTAAGGTCCGCAGCATTCGGCTCGCTTGCGAACCGTGAATGTACAATTTGTCGTCGACTCGAGCGTAACCAGTCGGGATCACAAACGGCTGACCATCGATCACAAAGCCAACATGACAAATAAAACCTTCATCAAGAATTCCGTAGACAGTATCGTGATCGAAATGCCCGCGTTTCGCTAACCGTTTAAGACTTGTGCGCTTTGTTTGAGGAAATGTCATGATTGAATATTAAATAGCCTGCCGTGTATTAGTAAAACTCTGTGATGCTCTCAATCTCCGTGACTTCGTAGAACCTCATTCATTAGGTAGCGTTAAGCTCAGTCTTTACTGCCGTAGGATTGAAGACCGGCCTGAAAGTCTCATCTCGTTATCTGCTTCTAGAAGATACGCAGGGAAGCTCTGTGGTGACTCCAGAAAAGAAAACCTTCGCTACACCTTGCGAGTTGCAATGGAGAGGCGAAGGTTTTGTTGTCTACGAACCGGAGCGGCGGTACTACGAATACAAGGATTGGAAGAAGTCTGCCGACTCTAAGGGACCAATTCAATTTCGGCGATCGCGTACTCAGTTCGACTTTTCGATTTTTTCCTGGACTTTGTCCTGAATCTTTTGCTGAACTTTTTCCTGCACTGTTTGTTGATCCTGGCTACCTAAATCCGCTGCAGTCGCTTCAGTCGAAGTACCGGTTCGGGTCAAGCGAATGTTGCCATTGATTCCATTCGCCGTAATGGCCGAGCCTCCGGTACCAATTCGAGCTGAGTATTTACCGTGCCTACCCTTATCGACCGCGACGTCTGACATATCAGATACGATCCTACCATTCATGCCATTCGTTTCGAGATCCGCATTAAGTCCCTGGGCCAGCTGCAGTTCAATATTTCCATTGATGCCCCTCAAGGTAACGCCTTGATCGTTAATCCGTTTAAGACCGACCACAATATTGCCGTTGATCCCTTTGAATTCCGCCGAGCCTGTAGCTCCGGCAATTTGCACACGCCCGTTGATAGCGCTGACCTCAATTGAACCGTCAATCTCGCTCACAGTAACCGCTCCGTTAACCGCCCTGGTTTGTAATGCAATTTGGCGAGGCAATTTCAACGTTACTTTTTCCGACGGAGTTGAACCGAACAGGCGAGCAAAGAAACCAACGTCGCCCCTTTCACCATGCACCCGGAGGCTATTGGCACCGGCATCGACGGTTATTTTGCGGCGATTCAATGCGTCCTGATTTGCCGCAGTTCTTTCAATCAACACCTCGGCAGTCTGTGTATCTGAGGTCTCAATTTTTACGGCGCCATTAATATTTGAAAGCTCGACGACTGCTCCCGGCGCAAGTTGGTAGCTTTGCCTGAAGTCATCCCGCGCATTCTGCGTGACATTGTGCGACACCAACCGATCAAAATCACCACTGTGTGTCCGCGAACGGACGATGCCTGCAATACCCGCAATTACAACCAGCGCGACAAGTAACAGAATGCGTTTCATAGTCTTTGACCTCACGAAGTTGGTAAACCTTCTCCCTCTCTAACGTCGTGCCGACAGTATTTGTTTCGGAGAAACCTGATTTTATCCGGGCTTTCGAGAATAGTCTTGACATTGAGTTTATGCGGGTCATAGAGTCACCTCGTTCAAAATCATCTAAAAGCCTTCAAGAAAGTCCAACATCAAGGTAACCCTGCGAACAATGGGAGACAGAGACTCAAAGGATCTCAAGGTACTACTCGTTGAAGACGTAGAAGACACTCGTCTGTTTATGCGTCTACAACTTGAAGAACATGGGTTTATCGTCATCGAAGCCGAAAACGGCCAGACTGCCGTCGAGCTGGCAACGAAGGAGGCTCCGGACGTGATACTCATGGACCTTTCGCTGCCAATCATGGATGGCTTCGCTGCGACTAAACTGATTCGTCAAAACGAAACGCTGAAAAACGTACCAATCATCGCAGTCACGGCCCACCAGGAAACTGACTTTCGTTCCGACGCAAAGAACTCAGGCTTCGACGCCTACGTAACCAAACCTATCGATGTCAATTGGCTCAAAGGACTCATCGACGGTCTGTTGGGCTGACCTTTCGGGCTCCCGGAGTTGAGATGGGTAACCCGTTAATCCCCAAGGCAGAAACAATAGTTATCCGTAAGATCACTGAACTCGCAGAAATGCGTGAGTTGGAATCAGTGCAAAAAGAAGTGTGGGGTGTCGAGGATATCGACGTACTGCCTGCACTGGCTTTACGCCCGCAGGTTGACGTCGGAGCGATTCTTATCGGAGCTTTTAAGGGTCGCGAAATAGTGGGATTCGTTTATGGCTACCCCGGTATCGACGAAGGCGAAACGATTATCCATTCAGACATGTTGGCAGTGAAACCTAAGTTTCGACGTTTTGGCTTGGGATATCTCATGAAGTTGGCCCAGCGAGACAAGGCGCTTGAGCAAAATATCGATTGCATCACCTGGACGTTCGATCCACTTCAACTACGAAATGCGAATTTGAATTTCGGCAGACTCGGAGTTATCTCGAATCGATACTTGGTGGATTATTACGGTCAGACGTCGAGCTTTCTACATAGTTTCGGAACGGATCGACTCTGGGTTAAATGGTTAATCAAGAGCGATAAGGTAAGAGATCGAATTCAACGCGATGTTCGAACTTCAACCGGATCCAATGAGCTTGCAGATACGCCAACATTGGTCTGGGTGGGGAAGGATGAACAGCCCCTAATGAATGAGGTCGATTACACTGCTGGAAAGCTTCTCATCGAAATCCCAGGCGATATCAATAAATTGGTCTCAAGAAATGATAGAAGTGCAATGCGTTGGCGTGAAGCGACCCGGGAGGCGTTTCGCGAAGCAATGAGCGCTGGATATGTCGTCGAGGATTTTTTTGTTGTCGAGAAGGAATCGAGAACTGTCGGGGTTTATCTATTGGAACTGCGCTAGAATTTCTCTGTGCTTTCCTCCATGCCTCTAAGTCTCTGTGGTTAATTCAGGTAATGAGTATAAGTAAACCACAGAGACTCAGAGGCACGGAGAAAGCACAGAGAAATCATTGACGCCTTAGAGCTTTGCCTGGTCGCTGCCCGGTTACCTTGTCGCCACTCCAAACTTCGACGCCGTTCACAAACACGCGCGCCACGCCTTCCGAAATAAGTTGCGGGTCCTTGAAAGTTGACCGGTCGATAATCCGTTCAGCATCAAACATCACCAGGTCGGCTTTATATCCCGCCCGAATTAATCCTCTGTCCTTTAATTTGAAACGCGCTGCCGGCAGCGAAGTCATTTTTCTTATCGCTTCGTTGAGCGAAAGCCATTTGAGTTCGCGGACAAACCTTCCGAGGACGCGTGGATTCGACCCTGCGCCACGCGGATGACGTGAAGTTATGCCACCGTCACTACTGACCATCACCCACGGCTGCTGATAGAAAGTCTTAATGTCGGCTTCTTTCATTGAGTGACAAACGATTCCGGCGCCACCATCACGAACAATCTTCATATAGGCCTCGACCGGAGTCACTCCTTCTTTCTTACTGATCTCCTCGAGCGTTTTGAATTCGTAGTCCGGATGTGCGCTACAACTCACGACAGTGATGTTTGCTGACCCTCCAACGTCTGCCAGCCCGCGCGACACGGCTACGGGATCGTCATGCCGGCCGCTCGGAATTAAAACGCGAATGGTCGAACTCCATGCTTCATAAGGGTAACAGTCAGCCGT
>QHXL01000216.1:243-5645 GCA_003222935.1 Acidobacteriota bacterium | reverse complement strand
TACTGCATCGGCGGCTTTACCCCAAACAGCCACGCTGCCCAACTTGATATGGGAAATCTGCACCGGCAAGTGGGCTTCCTTGCCGATGCGGATAGCTTCTGCCAGGGCAGCAAACGTCAAATCGGCTTCGTCGCGAATGTGACTGATGTACATGCCACCATAACGTGCCGCGACGCGAGCAAGCATGACGACCTCTTCAGTGCTTGCGGGCTTGCCGGTTTCATACTCAAGGCCCGTCGATAGTCCGAACGCACCTTCTTTCATCGCCTGGTTCACAAGGGCGCTCATCTTTTCAATTTCACCTGGAGTAGCAAGACGATTCGTATCGTCGTGCATTATTCTCGAGCGTACGGTTGCGTGGCCCACGAAAGTCAGGACATTCAGTGCGACCGAATTTCGATCAAGGTTCTCGAGAAATTCGCCGACCGGGAAGGCGGATCCTCCGTCCTGCCCAATCGCTACAGTTGTGATCCCCTGGGAAACTTGAGTTGCGGCTGTCGGGTCTGTTTTGAAGCCGCGATCTGAATGGTTGTGAGAATCAATAAAGCCGGGAGAGATAACGAGTCCCCGTCCATCTATTGTGCGAGCATCACCGGGAATCTTGATAGAGCCCTGCTTCCCGACCTTAATAATCGAATCACCCTGGATAATTACGACTGAGTTTTTGAGTGATGGCCCACCGGAGCCGTCGATCAAAGTCGCGCCAACTATGGCAACCGGCGTTTCGACCCTTTGCGGGTAAACGTTTGATCGTAAAGCTAACGGAGATGCAAGGGTTATGATCAGACTGCAGATCAAAAGTCGCAGGACGCAGTGAAGTTTCATGTTGTTCGTCGGAACCGGCGGTTGATGACTAGGGTTTTGGGCGAGTCGGCTTACCTTTGTTGGCGGCAATGTATCCTTCTAGTTTCTTTCGTTGCTCATACTCAGGTTTCTTCCGCAGGAACTGCTCGTACTCAGTTGCTGCGAGACTCTTATAGCCGGCTTGATCGTAGAGTGAAGCCAGTCTCAGATGAGCTTCAGACATTCCATCAGGATCCAATTTGAGAGCTTGTTCAAAATAGCCTACTGCGAATGAGCCCTTCTTGAGTTGAAGATAAGTTTCTCCCAGAAAATAAAACGCTTCGGCATGATGTGGATTAGCCTTAACTGTCTTTTCGAAAGCATCGATCGCGCCTTCGAAATTTTTCCTCGCCAGCCGCACACGACCGAGATTGAAAGTTGCGGGCAAGTAGGAGGGCTGAGCAATCGACGAGCTGATGAAACACTTTTCGGCCGCTTCATATTCCTTGCGAATGAAGTAGACCACTCCCAACTGAAACCACGCTGGATAATCTTTAGGGTCTAACCCAAGGAGTTCCTTCAGGCTCGCGATCGCTTCATCGTATCGTTTATCAACGATTAGTTGATTCGATTGTTGATGAAGGGTTTTGTTCCTGCCACTCCGTGGATATGCGTCGGCTGCTGATATTACTTCCGGAACGACCGACTTCCTCTCAATCGTCCTGCGATAGGCGAGGTTGATATCGAGCCGGACATCATCGGCGACTTGCCCCGCAATTAGTTTGGAAACCCGCGCTACTTCCCTACTGTCGATTTCCACCACCACTTCATACTGCCCGGCTGACAGATTGTTGAAGCGATACCGATCATTATTCCCAAGTCGTTGGCGGGCAACCACATTGCCGGATTTGTAGAGAAAGACGTCGAGGGTTAGTGGAACAGGTTCATCAGCATTCGATTCATCAACTTTGATATCGCCGAGTAGGGTGAAGATTCTCCCCTGCGCAAATGACAAACTAACAGCGCCGGCCACAACCAGGCACGTCACAACAAAGAGGTACTTGATTGCATGCGATCGACGGAGCTTATCGAATGAACTTGCCATCGCCACTCCATGGAAGGGACCGGAGTTCAAGGTTTGGGGGCGTCAACCTTCGGCTTGTTTGCCTGAATGTACTCTTCCAGTTTCTTTCGTTCCGGGTAATCAGGTTTTTTCGCAATGAACTGTTCGTACTCGGCTGCCGCACGATCTTTGTAGCCCGCCAGATTGTAGAGTGAACCCAGGCGCAAGTGCGCATCGGCCATTCCGATCGGATCGATCGCCAGGGCTGCGTTGAGATAACCAACGGCTTTGGAACCTTTCTTAAGCGCCAGATAGGCCTCTCCTAAAAAATAATTCGCCGATGCGGATTTAGGGTCCGCTTTAAGTGCGGCTTCAAGTGGTTCGATCGCGCCTTCATTATTCTTTTTCGCGATTCTCACTCGTCCCAGACTTACCAACGCACTAACGTGATCGGGTTTAGCTGTGATTGCACCCTGGTAACTGTTTTCAGCAGCATCGAGATCCTTCTGCAGGAAATAGACCATTCCCAGATCACTCCAAGCCGGAAAATCCTTGGGATCCGCGGCCACCACTGCACGAAGCGTTTGCGTTGCCTGACTGAAGTTCTTGGCTGCGATCTCCTGTGAGGCTTTCTGGTATAGAGACTTGGCTTCGCTTGTGCGGTTGTAAGCATCAGCGGCGTTGACCACCCCCGCCACACCGCCGACCGGTCGAGCTTTCCACTTGAGTTCGAGATCCTGGCGAATATCATCGGAGGAGTTAGCGGAGATCAAGATTGGCATCCTCGCGATTTCGCTTCCGTCGAATTCGACCGCAAGATAGTAGTCGCCGTTGAAGATGTTATTGAAACGGTACCGACTTCCATTACCGACCCGCTGCCTCGAAAAGACGTCGTTACCACGTGTATAGAGGATGACGTCGTAGACCGCAGCCTTTTGTGACGCGTCAGCTGCAGCGTCGTCAACTCTGAGATCACCGGTAAGGGAATAATTCCGACGGCTGCCCGCTCCAGGTTGAGATACAGTCCCGCCTTGAGCGTAAACCATTCCTTCGAAGACAAGCACAAAACCGATCGCCAAAAAGATGTAAGGGCTGCGACGAGCTGCCTGTGTTTTTTGCTGCATGATGATGAACCTTTTCGAGAGAACTCCTTGTTGGCATGTATTGCGAATTGTAGTTTGAAGTTCAACCCATCGGAAGTAAAACGCGGGCCGAGACTCTTGAAGTCCCAGCCCGCGTCAAAAAGGTGTTCAGTGAAACCACTAGAAGTCGTAGCGGAAAGCAAACTGCATGACTCTGGGTGTTCCTTGAATACCAGTAAAGTTGCCGAACGACGCGCCGGGACTACCGAACTGCGGATCCAGACCGTTTGTGTTGTCGGCGTTTCCAGTGAATCGCTGGGTGTTCGTTACGTTGAACGTCTCCCAACGAATGGTGATTTTATGGTTTTCATTCCAGGGCATCTTGAATGACTTGTAGAGACCAGCATCAAGCGAAACAAACGACGGGTTACGCATGATGTTGCGAGCGCCGGTTTCACCCGGTTGCGGACTGCGGAAGCTTTGGTAGGCAGCTTTCGGATCTGCAAATAGATTCGGTGGACGCGTGCCAATACCACGAGTCGGCGATGAATCCACATCCTTGATTGGCACTGACCAACTGCGAACATTCCAGTTGGTTGGCCAGCCACCGAGATCGACTGGAGCGCTAACCGGAAGACCACTGTTGTAGCGATAAATCGAAGTAAACGTCCAACCACCCAAGACCGCATCAACGACCTTGTTACTGTCTCTCAACCACGTTCTACCGCGGCCGAAGGGCAGATCCCAAATCGCATTTGCGTTGAGGATGTGTGTGATATCGAAGTCGGAGACTCCACGGTTGTCACGTTGCCGAAGAGCATTAGTGATGAACGCTGAACCGTAGACGCCGCTGGTCTGAAGACCTGAGGCATCATCAATCGATTTCGAGAAAGTGTAGTTGACGTCCCAAATCAACCCTGAAAACCGCTGACGAACACTGAGTGTTGCGCCGTGATAATCAGAGTGTCCGATGGTGCCGAATGCTGAGAGCGCACCGTATTGACTTTGGAAGAAATACTGGTGGGGACTGTCAAAGTCGAGTGTCTGCTGTAGAAACGTCCAATCGTCTCCGTTTGAAAAACATCCGCCTGTTGGACAGCCACCCACGGAAGTGGTTGCCGCATACGCATAAGCTGCCTGGGAGTTTGTTAGGGCAGCCCATCTTGAGCCACCGAGGATCACCCCAAGCGTTCCTGGTGTGTACATGTTTTCGAACCAGGGCACCAGCGGTATGTTATTCACGTTTGTTCTTGCAATCCGCAAATTGTCCAAAAGAGTGGCAGCCTGGTTCCAGCTTTGGCCGCTTTTCTGATCGACAATATCGTTGAGCTGCATCACATCGCGCGTAGCTAGAAGATTTCGAGCCAGGCGAGCGATGTATGAAGTCTCAACCACGATTCCCTTGCCAAACTGCCGACTGTACGTAAGGTTCCAACTGTAGTTAATTGGTGAAACCAGGTTCGTGTCGAGCGACCCTTCAATACGTGCATTGAGATCTTGTGGTTGAGTTTGCGGGAACTTTAAGTTCGCGGGAACAGTAATGCCCGGCAACCCCCGGATTCCCATCGACAAGCTGGTAATCAGTGGTGCAGGTTTATCGGTCACGTTATAAGTGTTTGCCGATGGGGTTTGATTCGAGGAGAAGCCAAGTGTGTTATTACCATCAAAGTTGACAGCAAGTGCCTGGCCAAAATAATCGTTGGTAATTGCGAAGCCAGCGCGGAAAGTAGACTGTCGATCGCTGCCCATTAGTTTAGCGAACCAACCGTCCTTATAAGCTGGATTCCAAGCCACCGAGACCCTGGGCTGGAAATTGTTTTTGTCCAGATCGTAGAAGCCTGGAGCGTCGTAATGTGGACCAGCCAGTAAAACCGTTATCGGAGCGTCATAGTTTTGGCCCTTGAGCGCCGCAGCGTCCCGGAGCTTTAGATACTCCTCCAGTCCAACACTTGGACGAGTTTGGAATCCATTCCGTTCATAAACTGGACGGCTCAAGCCATAGCGAATGCCCAGGTTCAACGTAATGTTGTCTTTAACTCTCCACGAGTCCTGCATATAGACGTCGTACTCTTCAGTCGCAAAACTGCGAACTACGGGGGCACCATTTGCTGACGGAGTTCCGTCAACATTGAAGTTGAAGTTCGCTGTGTATTGCGAAAGCCTACCCAGAAGCGCGGCGAAAGCATGACTCATGTTAGTGGAAGTAGCCGATGAGATGGCTGTCCCCGCCGGCAATCCGGTCAAACTGGGTAACGCACTATTGATCGGATTACGAAGCACTGCACCAGAACTAGCGTAGAACGACTGGTTGGTGATGCCACTATCGAATGCTGCCGCGAAGTTCTCGCGATTGTTTCGAGTGACGCGGACGTTCGTTCCAATTCCCTGGCTATGGTTACCGATGATCCATGAAAAGTCGTCGGTAATATTTTGCACTGGAGTTGTGCGGCTAAAACCTCGGGAGAAAAGGTTCG